>JAENVZ010000226.1 GCA_016650315.1 Alphaproteobacteria bacterium
CGCTGCGGCGTGAAGACGCCCGGAAATGACGGCTGCTTCCAGACCATAATTGGTTTCTTTCGACACCCCGATCGCGCCGGTGTCGATGAAGCGGACGTCGGAGCTGTGGATGAATGGTCGCGCGCGGTATTGAGTGCTGCCAAGGCTGTTGAGATCACGCCAATGTGCAGACGCACCCAGGTGCACCTGAGTCTTGCCGAATTTCGGCATCCACACCACCCGACCATCAACGCTATAGCTGTTGTCGCCATCGCTGGTGATGTCCGACACATTATCAGTGAAGACGCCCGCATTCACCATCAGGTCGCCCTCATGATAGCCCGCCGACACGCCCAGACGCCGCTCGAAACCAAAGGCGCTGGTAAAGGCGGCGCGTTCAGTGAAGCTGGTGAAAAGATCGCTTGTCATCTGTTCCAGCGACAGGAAGGGGTAATGCTGGCCAACAGTGACGTTCAGCCCTTTGTGATCGTAAGTCAGGACAATATCGGTCCATTCCACCTTGTTATCGGCAAAGTCAGCCTCCGCCTTGTAGCCAAAGCCGCCGGGCATAGTGCCCTGCACGCCCAGATAGGCGCGGCGCAGTTCGCTCGAAAATCCAACCCCGTCGGTCGAACCCGTATCGGAAATCGACGAGGGCACATCAACATAGCCGGCATCGAACTGCATCCGGCCCCGTACCTTGAACGACCAGCCGCTCTTGGTACTGAATTCCGGCGCGCCCTTCCACTTGATCGTGGTTTCGGGCGCGGGGGCGGGAGCAGGAACCGCAGCGATGGCCGTTCTGTTCGCCTCGGTCTTGTCGGCAACGCTGCTCAGCCGCGCTTCCATTGCGCTCAACTGCGCCTTCAATGCGTCGATCTCCGCCCGCATGGCGGCGGCATCCTCTATCGACAGGGCTTGCGCATGTGCGACCGCCGATGTCAGCGATAATGTCAGCACCGAACATGTCGCGGCCAACCGCATGGCGAATTTTCTTGTCATATACCGTCCCTTTTCCCTGCCGCTGTTGTGGCTGGCACGCCCTCTATGACGGGAATGTTACGGTATGACTTCGTTTATATGACAGTTTTATGGCGGCTATTTTTCAACCAGCTTTAAAAGCTTGCGTTCTATCGGCGCGAGAATACTGGCCAGATCCTGTCCCCGTTTAAGCACCGCGCCCGCTTCCCCGATCAGCGCCCACATGCCCTGACGGTGCCGCAGCTCAGGCCGCTTTTCGATGCGATATTCGGGACGCTCTGTGGCACGGCGAAAGGCGGAAAAAATGGCGGCTTCCCGGTGGAGATCTATCGCATAATCACGCCAATGACCCGCCGCAACCATGCGACCATAAAGGTCCATGATCCGCATCAATTCAACCCGGTCGAACCCGGTTTGATATGCCCCGCCGTACTGTATGGGAAACGGCGTAATGTTATACATCAGGCGCGATCACGCGTCGGAACGTCATCTTCGTGACGACCGCCCTTCGTCTTTTTGCTGCGTTCTTCCATAAGCTCTGCAATGCGCTTGCGCATTTGTTCAAGCTCGCACTGCATGAGTTCCAGCTTCTGCGTCGCCGGATCGAACATATCGGCGCAGGGCGTGCCATAGGGTACGAAATGCCGTTGATATTCCTCCGCGCCGATCAGTGTCTGGCGGGCCGGAATGCCGACCATGACGGCCCCTTCGGGCACATCTCTGGTCACCACGGCATTAGCGCCTACCCGTGCGCGCGGACCAACAATGATCGGTCCCAGCACTTGGGCGCCCGAACCAATAATTGCACCGTTGCTGATGGTCGGATGTCGCTTGCCTGCGATACCATTGGCAGGATCGGTGCCCCCCAGCGTAACACATTGGTATATAGTGACATCATCACCAATTTCGGCCGTTTCACCGATCACCGTAAAGCCATGGTCGATAAAGAAGCGCCGCCCGATCTGCGCACCCGGATGAATGTCGATAGCAGTCAAAAAACGGGAGAAATGATTGACGGCGCGGGCAAGGAAATAGAGGCGTACGTTGAACAGCCGATGCGCAACGCGATGCAGCCCCAACGCCCATACACCCGGATACAACATGACCTCCCAACGGGACCGGGGCGCGGGATCGCGCGCCTTCACCGAGTCCAGATAATCAACCAGATTGCGCAGCATCGCCCTGCCCTTCATTTTTCCTGTTGTCGCAACGTAAGGCGAACAAGCGAATTTTTCCAGATGCAACCGGATTTTTCAGCATAGCAGCCGCGGGATCGGTCTTTTATTCATCGAACGAAGCGATTATATTATTAGCATTAGATCGAAAAGGACGATTAATGTCGAGTTACATGCCCACTTTGAAACAGCTCCAATATCTGGCTGCGCTCAAGGAACATGGGCATTTCGGCAAGGCTGCCGAAGCCTGCTTCGTCACACAATCGACACTGTCCGCCGGGATCAAGGAACTGGAGTCCTTGATCGGCATCGCGCTGGTCGAACGCACCCGGCGCGTGGTGCGGTTCACCGCTTTTGGCGATCGAATCGTTGAAAAAGCACATCGAATCCTGCGCGAAGCCGAAGAACTGGCCGAAATGGCGCAGGCAGCGGGAAAGCCGCTGGAAGGCGAATTGCGGATGAGCGTCATTCCCACCATCGCACCGTTCCTGTTGCCGCAATTATTGCCCAGGGTGCGCCGGGAAAAGCCTGGCCTCAAACTCTATCTGCGTGAGGAGACCAGTCACGCCGCGGTGGAATCGCTGCGTCACGGTCATGTCGATTGCGTTCTGCTGGCTCTCCCTTTTGCTTGCGGTGATGTCGATAGCGAATTGCTGTTTCAGGACCCGCTATATGTTGCCTTTCCCAAGGACGACCCGCGCGATCCCCCGCCTTTCATCTTGCCCGAAACAATCGACGAAACTCGCCTGCTATTGCTGGAGGACGGCCACTGCCTGAAGGATCATGCGCTTGCCGCCTGCAACCGCCCGGAATTGCGCGCCGAAGCGACGATGATGGGCACATCGCTACACACGCTGGTGCAAATGGTGGATAATGGCCTTGGCCTCACCATGCTGCCCGAAATGGCGATCCGCAACGGCATCTTGCTGAATACCGACATCGTCGCCCGGCCGCTCAAATCCGAAAACGCCTATCGTGATGTCGCGCTGGTGTGGCGCAAGAACAGCCCGCGCGATAAGGAATTCCGCCTGATGGCTCAAATTCTGCGCGATGCGGCGCAAACGAGCGTGAAAGCGGCGGCTTAAAGGCGGCTTTCACCCCCTCCACCGTCATCCCCGCGAAGGCGGGGACCCTGGGCCCCGGCTTTCGCCGGGGCACGCCAATTCATGGGTTATTGCTATTATTCCGCAGGTCCGGGCAAGGCCTCGACCTGCGGCTCCCGCGCCAGCACATCGACACCTTCCACTTGCTCGATCTCTCGCGACCCGGTTTCGATGTTCATGTCACGGAACTTGCGTCCCGTCACCAGAACGCGGCCTTCGAAGCTGGAAACGAAACTATTATAGTGATTGACCGCACTGTTGAGGCCATTGCCCAACTTCTTGAGATGTCCGGCCGCCACTATGAGCCGTTCGTACAATTCCTTACCCAACGCACCAATCACCTGCGCTTCTTCTGCCAGCTTCTCCTGCCGCCATACGCTGGCGACGGTACGACAGATCGCAACCAAGTTCGTCGGCGTCGCCAACAGGACGCGCCGCTCGAACGCCCATTCCCACAGCGATTCATCCTGCTCCAGCGCGGCAGACAGGAAATGCTCGCCGGGAATGAACATGACGACATAGTCCGCCGCCTTGCCAAAGCGCGCCCAATAATCCTTTGCGCCCAATTGCTGCGCGTGATTGCGGATCGATGCTGCATGCGCCTTCAAATGGCCTGTGCGCAACACATCGTCCACTTCTTCCGATGCATCCAGATAAGCGTTAAGCGAACATTTGGCGTCGATGACCAGTTCACGCCCGCCCGGCAAGCTAACGATAACATCAGGCCGTAGCCGCCCATCATCGCTATCAACCGACACTTCGGTACGATAATCGATATGTTGGCTGAGGCCAGCTTGTTCCAGCACATTATGCAGCGACTGTTCACCCCAGCGGCCACGCGCCTTTGGACTGGATCGCAAGGCGTTGACCAGTCGCGCCGCCTCGTCCTTCACCTGCCCTTGGCCGACCCGGACCTGATCCACGGCCTCACGCAACCCGGCGTAGCTTTCCGTCCGGTCCTTTTCGACCCGCTGCAAGCC
>JAENVZ010000227.1 GCA_016650315.1 Alphaproteobacteria bacterium
GCAAAGGACAACCGTATCGCCCGACTGTTCGATATGCAGGTAAAAAGCCCATATTGTTACTGGTTCGTCTGTCGGCCAAAGGCATTGCAGGTGCGGGCTGTAAAGATTTTTCACGACTGGCTGATCAAAGCGGGCATCTGAAAAATTTTGCCGCCGCGCTAAAGGACGTCTTGGGATTCCCGTTCTGACGTCCATGGGATACGAGCCAACATCGGTAAGGAATGAGTATGGCACGCCTGCCGCCATACCGCGAGGGCGGCTGTCGCAATGGCTGGAGCACTTTCCATTCAAGCTGATGACCAACGCCGCCGATGACGAAACCTCGGCGACCGATCCCCAGACACGCCATGACCGCGCGGAAAATCGCCGCGCCAAGTTGTACCAGGAAATCGGCGAATTCATGTTCGTGCACGACCTGGACCTGACGCCGCTCAATTTCGGTCTTGCCTATGATTATGTGACCGGCAACGATCGCGCTATCGAACAGGCGGTTCGCGCCATCATCATGGAAAAGGGCAAGCTGACCAACGGTCAGGCCGAAACCATCCTTGCAGAAACGCAAAAGGACGAACTCACTCCCGAAGCTATGACCGAAATGCTCGATTCGGTCGAAGCGAACTTCGCCCAGCTTTCCGAACTCGTTAAACAGTCCCAGCATGAAGCCAATCATTACGGCACCGCCCTGCAGGCACAGGTCAAGGACCTGTCCGTGTCGGAAATGGCGGAACCTGTAATGGGTCGCCTCATTTCACTAACGCGGTCGATGATCGACAAGAGTCGGGCTGTAGAGGCGCAAATGCGTGAAAGCCACAACCAGACCAGGCTGCTCAAGAAGAATCTGGACCATGCCCGCAAGGCAGCCGAGCAGGATCACCTGACCGGCTTGCCCAACCGCCGCGCCTTTGAAGCAACCCTGCGCGAAGCAGCGCTGCGGGCGCAAGGAAACGGCAAAGCGCTCAGCATCGCCTTTTGTGACATCGACCATTTCAAGCAGGTCAATGACGTGCACGGCCATGACGTGGGCGACCGCATTCTGAAATTCGTGGGCACGCTGCTTTCCGATATATCCAACGACACGTGCCATGTCGCACGGCACGGCGGCGAGGAATTCGTCATGCTGTTCGAAGGTCAGACGACGGCGGCGGCTTGCGAAATCGTCGATGCCGCGCGTATCGACCTGTCGAGCCGCACTCTGGTCAACAAGACGACGGGCGAACGCTTGGACAAGGTCAGTTTTTCCGCAGGCATAGCCGATGTCGCGGCCTATGAGGACGCCCGCGCCGCACTGCGTGCCGCTGACGCCGCCATGTATGATGCCAAGACAGACGGCCGCAACCGCGTCTATATCGCCGCTGCCTGACGTTCACTTCCTGTAAAACGCAAATCGGGGCGGCGTTTTTAACGCCGCCCCGATTCGTTTGTTCTGGTTTTCAGCTATTTCACGCGGAAGGCCGCCTGTTTCATTCCTGATCCATGGACTCCGTGGTGAAGTCCTCACCCTGAACCGCGGCCAGCGGATCGTCGCCGATGGCGGCTTCCGGGCCTTGCTGCAGTTCGGCCTCATGTTCCTCGGCGGCGCTTTGCGGTGCAATGATATGCGCCTGCATCACCTTGAACTGCGCCCGCAGCGCGGCGTCGCGGCTGTTGGCCGCGATCCGCATACGGTTCATGCCAGCGCCTGTACCGGCCGGGATCAGGCGACCAACGATGACGTTTTCCTTCAGACCGACCAACGTGTCCTTCTTCCCCTGAACCGCCGCCTCGGTGAGGACGCGGGTGGTTTCCTGGAACGATGCGGCAGAGATGAAGCTGCGGGTCTGCAGACTCGCCTTGGTGATGCCGAGCAGGACAGGCTTGCCGACTGCAAATTGCTGACCCGGCTTCAGTTTGGCGTTGATCTCGCTCACTTCTTCGTGATCGAGCTGTTCGCCGACCAGTAGCGTCGTATCGCCTGAATCGGTGATTTCCACTTTCTGCAGCATTTGACGGACGATCACTTCAATATGCTTGTCGTTGATCTTCACGCCCTGCAGTCGATAGACTTCCTGGATTTCACTGACCAGATATTCGGCCAGCGGCTCGATGCCGAGCACTTCCAAAATGTCGTGCGGATCGGGTGACCCGCCGATCAGGTTGTCGCCGCGCTTGACGAAATCGCCTTCTTGCACGTCGATAACCTTCGACTTGGGGATCAGATATTCGACCGGCTCGCCATCCTCTGGGACAATGGCGATCTTGCGCTTCGCCTTGTAATCCTTGAGGAACTGGACGCGGCCCGACACCTTGGCGATGATCGCATTATCCTTGGGCTTGCGCGCCTCGAACAGTTCGGCCACGCGCGGCAGACCGCCGGTGATATCGCGGGTCTTGGCGGCTTCGCGGGACACACGAGCGAGCACGTCGCCAGCATGAACCACTTGCCCGTCCTGAACCGACAGGGTTGCGCCGATGGTCAGCATATAGCGCGCTGCCTCGCCGCTGTCCGCATCGAGCAGGGTCAAACGAGGACGCAAATCCTCCTTCGCCCGCGCGGCACCGCGATATTCGGTAACAACGCTCTGGGCGATGCCCGTCGCTTCGTCGGTCTGTTCAATCAGCGTCTTGCCGTCGATCAGGTCCTGATATTTCACGATACCGGGTTTTTCCGTAATCACCGGCATGGTGAACGGATCCCATTCGGCCAGACGATCCCCCTGCTTCACCTGCGCGCCGTCTTCCAGCATCAGTTGCGCACCATAAGGCAGGCGGTGAACCGCGCGTTCACGGCCTTCCTTATCGATGATCGCCAGTTCGCCATTGCGGGCCATCGACAACCGCCGATTGCGCGAGTCCGTGATGATCGGCATGTCACGATATTCGAGATGGCCGTCAGCCACCGCATCGAGGTTCGACGTTTCATTGAGCTGCGCCGCGCCGCCGATGTGGAAGGTCCGCATAGTAAGCTGCGTGCCCGGTTCACCGATCGACTGCGCCGCGATGACGCCGACGGCTTCACCGATATTGACCGGCGTACCGCGGGCAAGGTCACGGCCATAGCATTTGCCGCACACGCCCATTTTCGATTCGCAGATCAGCGGCGAACGGATTCTCACGGCCTGAATGCCGATGGCTTCGATCTTCACAATCGCCGCTTCGTCCAGCAATGTACCGGTTTCAACGATGACCGAAGCATCCTTGACGTCGATGATGTCCTCAGCCGTGGTGCGGCCCAGGATACGCTCGCCAAGCGAAGCGATGACCGAACCGCCCTGGATGATCGCCTTCATCTCCAGCGCATGTTCCGTACCGCAATCTTCCTCGACGATCGTGCAATCCTGCGACACGTCGACAAGGCGGCGGGTCAGGTAACCCGAGTTCGCCGTCTTGAGCGCGGTGTCCGCAAGGCCTTTGCGAGCGCCATGGGTGGAGTTGAAATATTCAAGGACGGTCAGGCCTTCCTTGAAGTTCGAGATAATCGGCGTTTCGATGATCTCGCCCGACGGCTTGGCCATCAGGCCGCGCATGCCGGCCAGCTGCTTGATCTGTGCCTGGCTGCCACGAGCGCCCGAATGGGCCATCATGTAGATCGAGTTGATCGGATTCTCGCGGCCGTCCTCGCCGATCGAGGTCGAGCTGATTTCCTTCATCATCTCGGCCGCGACGCGATCACCGCAACGCGACC
>JAENVZ010000228.1 GCA_016650315.1 Alphaproteobacteria bacterium
CATCGACGGGACGGGCGGCGAACCGCTGGCCGGTGGCGGCCCGGTAGCAACGCGGCTGGATCATCGTATCGCGATGAGCTTTGCGGTGGCGGGGCTGGTATCGAGCAGCGGTGTAGAGATCGACGACATGCGCCCTGTCGCGACCAGCTTTCCAGGCTTTGTGCCGTTGCTTGAAATGCTGGGGGGGATCGCATGAGTCCAGTGCTTGCCGACATCATCGGCCTGTTGGGGAGCGCCTGCATTGTTGGCGCTTATGCCTATAACATTATGGCCGCACGGGCAGACGCGCTCGCCTATAACATCGTCAATCTGTTGGGCGCGGTGCTGCTCAGCATTTCATTGATGGTGCATTATAATCTGGCTTCGTTGATACTGGAGTTCGTGTGGAGCGGGTTTGCGCTTTTAGGTATCGCCAAGGCGGTCAGGGCAAGAAGGCGCGCATGATTATCGCTGTTGATGGCCCCGCCGCATCGGGCAAGGGGACGATCGCCCGGGCACTTGCCCGCCATTACGGGCTGCCTCATCTGGACACCGGAATGCTGTATCGCGCCGTCGGCCTGTCGGTTGCGCGCGCGGGCGGCGATCCCGATAACGAAGCCGATGCATTGGCGGCCTGCGCCTTTGATGATGTGCTGCTGACCGATCCTGAATTGCGCAGCGAGGCGACAGGCGCGCTGGCGTCGCGCGTCTCCATCCATTCCGCCGTACGCAAGGCGCTGGTAAAGCGGCAACGCGATTTTGCCGGGCAGGCGGGCGGTGCGGTGCTGGACGGGCGCGACATTGGTACGGTCATCGCGCCTGATGCCGATGTGAAGCTGTTTGTTACTGCCAGTCCTGAAATGCGAGCGCAGCGGCGGATGCGGGAATTGCAGGAGCGGGGGTTGGCATCTGATTTCGATGCGCTGGTGGCCGACATTCGCTTGCGTGACGAACGGGACATGAACCGGGCCACAGCGCCGCTGAAACAGGCGGACGGCGCGGCCTTGCTAGATACGAGCGATCTTAGTATAGAGGCCGCTGTCCGGCAGGCGATCATGCTTGTGGACGCACAGGTGGAAGGTCAGCGAACAAACTGACCGGCTATGCGGCGCTAGGCAGGGCGGGAAAACCGTTCATTGTCTATGCGCCCTTTTGGCTTATCCAATCCTATGTGTCCAGAAGTCTGCTTTTCTGCGGGATGCGGTATGCACATGGGGTGCATATTGCAGTTTGGCCAAAGACCGCCGGAGACAACTGGCTGGCCAGCAACGATATGTAGGGACTTAGATTTTATGGCCTCTGTGGCACATCCAACACGCGACGATTTCGCGGCGATGCTGAACGAATCACTTGGTGGCGAAGATGGCGGCTTTGAAGGCCGCGTCGTAAAAGGCACCGTTACCGGCATCGAAAATGACATGGCCGTCATCGATGTAGGGTTGAAGAGCGAAGGCCGCGTTGCACTGCGCGAATTCGCTGCTCCGGGCCAGAAGGCCGATCTGAAAGTCGGGAACGAAGTCGAAGTCTATGTGGACCGCGTCGAAAACGCCAATGGCGAAGCGATGCTGTCGCGCGATCGCGCCCGCCGCGAAGCCGCATGGGACAAGCTGGAATCCGAATTTGGCGAAGAAAAGCGCGTTGAAGGCGTTATCTTTGGCCGCGTGAAGGGTGGCTTCACCGTCGATTTGGACGGCGCCGTCGCTTTCCTGCCGGGCAGCCAGGTGGACATTCGCCCCGTGCGCGATGTTACCCCGCTGATGGACATTCCGCAGCCTTTCGTCATCCTGAAGATGGATCGCCGCCGCGGCAATATCGTCGTTTCACGCCGTGCCGTTCTGGAAGAAACCCGCGCCGAACAACGCAGCGGCCTTATCCTGACGCTGGCCGAAGGTCAGGTCATCGAAGGCGTGGTCAAGAACATCACCGATTATGGCGCTTTCGTCGATCTGGGCGGCATTGATGGCCTGCTGCACGTCACTGACCTGAGCTACAAGCGGGTCAACCACCCCAATGAAATGATCAACATCGGCGATGTCGTGAAGGTGCAGATCATCCGCATCAACCGCGATACGCAGCGCATTTCGCTGGGCATGAAGCAGCTTGAAAGCGATCCATGGGAAGGCGCCAGCGCCAAATATCCGATCGGCGCGAAGCTGATGGGCCGTGTCACCAACATCACCGAATATGGCGCATTCGTCGAACTGGAAGCCGGCATTGAAGGTCTGGTCCACGTTTCCGAAATGAGCTGGACCAAGAAGAACGTCCATCCCGGCAAGATCGTTTCGACCAGCCAGGAAGTCGAAGTTCTGGTCCTTGAGGTTGATGAAGACAAGCGTCGTATCTCGCTGGGTCTCAAGCAGGCGCAGTCCAATCCCTGGGATGCCTTCGCCGAAAAGTATCCGGTCGGCAGCACGGTTGAAGGCGAAGTCAAGAACTCCACCGAATTCGGTTTGTTCATTGGCCTCGACGGTGACGTTGACGGCATGGTTCACATGTCTGACATCGCATGGGGCATTTCGGGCGAGGACGCGCTGAACCTACACCGCAAGGGTGAGGCCGTTCAGGCCATTGTTCTTGACATCGACATCGAGAAGGAACGCATCTCGCTGGGTATGAAGCAGCTTGAAAAGGGTGCGCCGGGTGCGGGCATCTCCGCAGCTTCGAGCAGCCTCAACAAGGGTGCGACCGTTACGGTTACCGTGCTGGAAGTGCGTGACGGCGGTCTGGAAGTCCAGGCTGGCGATGATGGCGCGACCGGCTTCATCAAACGCAGTGATCTTGGCCGTGACCGTGACGAACAGCGCCCCGACCGCTTTCAGGTCGGTCAGAAGCTCGATGCACTGGTCATCGGTTTCGATCGCAGCAAGAAGCCGAACTTCTCGATCAAGGCGTTGCAGATCGCCGAAGAGAAGCATGCAGTGGCGCAATATGGCTCGTCCGATTCGGGTGCATCGCTGGGTGACATCCTTGGCGAAGCCCTGAAGCAAAAAGCCGAGTAATAAATAATAGGGTTACAACTAAAGGTATAAGGTCCGTCAGACTAAAGTCTGGCGGGCCTTTCTTTTCGCGGTTGCAGCATGAGTATAAGTTGTAAAATCTTGTAAAATGCTCGCGATTTTTGGAAATATCGTACTGATTTTTAACATTTAATATTTCAATGTGGTTAACTATTCGGTAGGATGAAATAGAGTTTATGGGTTGGGGGACTCGAAATGATCAGGTCGGAACTTGTACAGAAGCTGACGGATGAAAATCAGGACCTGACGCTTCAGGAAATAGAAAAAATCGTCGATCTTTTCTTTGGTGAAATCATCGATCGTCTTGCCGCAGGTGGCCGCGTGGAGTTGCGTGGATTTGGCGCATTCACGACCCGCCGCCGGGATGCCCGCACAGGGCGCAATCCGCGCACCGGCGAAGCGGTGAAGGTCAATGCCAAGCGCGTGCCCTATTTCAAACCGGGCAAGGAAATGCGCGAACGCCTGAACGCCGATTGATCCGGCCTCGGCGGACGCATATCCGGGGTTGCGTTGCGATACTTGACGGCTGGATGGTTATTCTGCACTGGTCCGCACGGTTCGGCGCTGCCTTTGATGCAGCGATTGGAAACCGCGTGCGGACGTGGCGAAATCGGTAGACGCAGCAGACTTAAAATCTGCTTTCCGAATGGAAGTGCGGGTTCAAGTCCCGCCGTCCGCACCAGCAATTGATGTTTTGACGATGTTCTGAATCACTCTTCGGTAATCCTGCTCCGTCTGGATCGGGGTTTGAGTTCGCTGACGATAATGCCCACGATGATCAGTGCAGCGCCGACAAAAGCGCCAGACGGCAGCCGTTCCCCGGCAAGTCTGCCCAAAATTCCTGCAAAGACGGGTTCCCCGGCATAGATAACAGTCGCCCGCGTCGGAGATACGCTACGCTGCGCCCAGTTCATGACGACCTGAATCAAAGCGCTGGCAAGGCCAAGGCCAATACCAATGCTGGCAAGCATCCATGAAAAGCCGGGCACATATTCTCTGGCTGGACCCATGGCTGCGAAGCTTAAGAGCGAGGCAGTGGCAAGCTGGATGATTGTCACGCGCGGTGCGTCGACCTTTGGCGCGAAATAACCAATGGCGATAATTTCTGCGGCGATAACAAGCGTGCTGATGATCGTCAGCCATTCGCCACGCCCCATGCCGCCTGCCATGCCATCGGGTCCTGCGAGCGCCACCATGCCGACAAAGGCAAGACCGGCACCCGCCCATGCCATCAGGCCGGGTGGGCGACGCAGAACCAGCCATTGCAGTAGCGGCACTAGAGGAACATAAAGCGCTGTTATAAATGCAGATTTACTGCTTGGAATGGTCTGTAGACCCATTGTTTGCAGCATGTAGCCGACAGCAATGGTCAACCCGACGATCAACCCCGCCTTTATTTCTGTCATGGTTATACCGCGAAGCGCTGACCAGACAAAGGGCAGCATGACCAGCGCCGCTGTGCCAAAGCGCAGGCCGACAAAGAAATAGGGACCGCTAACCGTCATTGCCCAATGGACGAGAAGGAACGTGGTGCCCCAGATCATCGTTATGCCGACCAGGGCCATTTCGGCGCGACCGAAGCGGACGACCATGGGGGGATCAGGAACAGCTGACATTACCGGCCTTCTGTACTGGAACCTGCCTTGCCCTGCGCGCAAAGGCGAACGGCGTCAATGCTGCTGGTCAGGTCCCAGCGTCGGGTCGAGATCGCGGGGCCGGGTGAAGCTGACAAGGCGGGCCATGTTCGGGCCGATGTTTTCCCATTTATCAATGTCGATTTCCATGACGGCAAGGCTTGCTGTTGGAAATTTGATCTCCACATCGTCGCGCAGCGCCGACGCACCGTCATCTGGAACGAGCGCAAGGATCAAATCCTCCATCCCCGGATTGTGGCCCAGCATCAGCAGGCTGGATGTGTCATTGGGCTGATCGCGCAACACGTCCATCAGCGTGGCAGAGGAAGCAAGATAGATACGGCGTTCCCAATTGGCCTCAATCTTTTCGCCATAGCCATCGAGGAATGTATCGAGTGTTTCAATGACCCGTACGGCAGGCGAAGCGATCAGATGATCGAAATGCATGTTGTGATTGCGGGCATAGCGCCCCATCGTTATGGCCGCGCGCCCGCCTCGCTTGTTAAGGGGGCGGTCGAAATCCCGCGGAACCGTATCGTCCCAGCTCGATTTCGCGTGGCGCAACAGGGTCAGCCTTTTCATTCTCTCTCCGCGATGGATGCGTCCTGCGCCTGATGCACGAAAGACGTTGCGGAAGAAAGACGGGAACTGACAGAAATTATCGCCTCGTCCAGTGTCACGCGCCGGATCGGCACACCATCAGGAAACGCGCTGAGCAGGCGGGAGGGCATGGCAGCGGACAGAATGACGAACGTACCCCGGTCATCGACGCGGCGGATCAGGCGGCCAAAGGCCTGCGCCAGACGCGATCGGATCAGCCGGTCGTCATAGGCGCTGCCTCCGCCAGCAAGCCGCCGCGCAGCGTGCAGCACGGTGGGCTTGGGCCAGGGCACGCCCTCCATAACCACCAGCCGCAGCGAATGGCCGGGCACATCCACACCATCACGCAGGGCATCTGTCCCCAAGAGCGAGGCGCGCGGATCGTCGCGGAAAATATCGACCAGAGTGCCGGTATCCATCGGATCGACATGCTGCGCATAGAGTGGCAATCGTGCTTCGGCCAGCCGGTCGGCTATCCGGGCATGGACCGCGCGCAGGCGGCGGATCGCGGTGAAGAGGCCCAGCGTTCCACCCTGAGCGGCCTCGATCAGGCGTGCATAGGCGCCTGACATGGCAGCGATGTCGCCCTTTTTGATGTCGGTGACGATCAGCACTTCGGCCTGGGCGGCATAATCGAAAGGGCTTGGCGCTTCAAACCGCATGGGCGGGCGGGACAGATGCTGTGCGCCGCTGCGCGCTTCGGCCATGCTCCAGTCGCCACCGCCTTTCAGCGTTGCCGACGTAATAATGACGCCATGGGCAGGCCGGGTTACAACCTCTGTCACCGGGCGCGTTGGATCGAGCCAGTGACGGTGCAGACCGATGTCGAATTCTCGGCCCTCTATGCGGTCAACGGCCATCCAGTCGACAAAATCGGGGTCGGCCGGCCCGCCCATGCGCGACAGCATCGCCAGCCAGCCCGCCACCATGTCGCAGCGCCAGCCCAAGGACCCCAGCGCCCCTTCGATCCGCGCACGCGCCGCGCCATCGAGCCAGTCGGGTGCGTCCTCGATAACGGCTTCGAGCCTTTTGGCCAGCCGGGTCAGGGGCCGCAGCAGATTGTCGAGTGCCACGGCTCCTGTTTGCGCGGCATCGACCAGCGTGCCGTCCAGTTCGGCCATTTCGGTTTCAAGGCCATAGCCTGCATCGCCGCCTTGCTGCGTATCACGGGCATAGACGGTGCCGCGCACGGCGGCGAGCAAGGCTTCGATGGGGCCGAAGGGTTCGCCTGCATTGATGCGCTTCAACCATTCGTCCGAGGGAAGGGCTGTTGCGGCGTTGCGCGCTGCTTCGATCGCTCGCCCGCCTTCCTCATCATAGCTGGCGACATCGGACAGGCGGGCGGCAAGACCACGGCGGCGACCGCGCGAACTGCCCTCCGGCCCGATCACCCAGCGGCGCAGCTCAATCGCTTCCTGCCCGGTCAACGCCGAAGCAAAGATGGAGTCGGCGGCGTCGAACAGATGATGGCCTTCATCGAAGATGATCCGGTTGGGCCGGTTGCCCGCCTCCCGCCCGCGTGCGGCGTTGACCATGACGAGTGCGTGGTTGGCGATGACGAGATCGGCGTCAGCACTCGCCCGCGCCGCCCGCTCAATGAAGCATTTGCGGTAATGCGGGCAACCGGCATAGACGCATTCGCCGCGCCGGTCGGTGAGCGCGGTGGAGCCATTGCGCCGGAACAGCGTCGGCAACCAGCCGGGCAGGTCGCCGCCGACCATGTCGCCGTCCTTGCTGTATGCCGCCCAGCGCGCAACCAGATGCGCCAATATAGCGGCGCGACCGGCAAAGCCGCCTTGCAGCGCGTCCTCCAGATTGAGCAGGCACAGGTAATTTTCGCGCCCTTTGCGGATAACGACCTTGCGGCGCAGCACCGCCGGGTCTGGATAGATCCGCTCGGTTTCGCGGTCGAGCTGGCGTTGCAGCGCCTTGGTATAGGTGGAAATCCACACCGGCCCGTCTGCCTTTTCCGCCCAGAGTGAGGCAGGGGACAAATAACCCAGCGTCTTGCCGATCCCTGTGCCCGCTTCGGCAAGCAGCATATTGGGTTGATCGCGATGCGTGCGCGGGGCGAAGCAGATGGCTGCGGCCTCGGCATAAGCGCGCTGGCCGGGACGTTCTTCGGCGCCATCGCCGGTCAACTGGCGCAGGCGTTCGGCAACTTCCTGCTGGTCGAGGGTGACAGTGCGCGGTTGCGCGCGGGCAGGTTTTTCGTCCCATTCGGGCAGTTTGGAAAAAAGCCAGCGTTCGGCTTTTTCGGGTGTTTTCATGCGCTGGGCCACCAATTGCGCCCAGGGCCAGCGCAGGCGGTAGAGCGATTGCGCGGCGGTCCAAGCGCCCTCTCGTTCCGTCCATTCCGGTGAGGCAAGAGTAGCCAGCAGCGCGTTGGCGGCGGCGTGATAGAGGGCGGGGGCTTCGCTTTCCACCATGCCATCGCCGGAATTGGGTAAGGACAGGCCAACGGCCCGCGCTATCCCCTTGGGCGTCGGGACCACGAATTGCGCGGGGTGGATGAAAGCCCATAGCTCCAGTAAATCCAGCCCCGACAAATCGGGATAGCCCAGCCGCTGGCCCATCAGCGGCGCGTTCAGCAAGATGACCGGCGTTTCCGCCGCGCGGCCCACGGCCTCTCCCTTCGACACGGCGCGCGTCTGACCATCGGTATCGCGCAGCCAGATGCCGCCATGACTTGCATGAAGCGCAGGAAAAGCTAGGGGAGTGCTCACGACTTTAGACGTTAAGCCTATTGGGAACGAAAGGGCAACACAAGTGAGCGATTTGCGCGACGCGGCGATGCAATCAAAGGCCTGGCCTTATGAGGAAGCGCGCAAGCTGCTGAAACGCTATGCCAAGGGTGCGCCCGACAAGGGCTATGTGTTGTTCGAAACCGGCTATGGGCCATCGGGCCTGCCGCATATTGGCACGTTTAACGAAGTGTTGCGCACAACCATGGTGCGCAAGGCTTATGAGGAATTGTCGGATATTCCCACGCGCCTGATCGCCTTTTCCGACGATATGGACGGGTTGCGCAAGGTGCCTGACAATGTCCCAAATCAGGACATGTTGACGCAGCATCTGGGCAAGCCGCTGACCGCCATTCCCGATCCGTTCGGCAAGTTCGAAAGTTTCGCGCACCATAATAACGCGATGCTGCGCGAGTTTCTGGATCGCTTCGGGTTTGAATATGAATTCCTTTCGGCGACGGAATATTATCGTGCCGGACGGTTTGATGAGGCGCTGAAACAGGTGCTGCGCCACTATCAGGACATCATGGACATCATGTTGCCGACGTTGCGCAAGGAACGGCAGGCGACCTATTCGCCGGTGCTGCCGATCAGTGCAAAGAGCGGGATCGTGCTGCAAGTCCCGATTGAGGTTGTCGATGCCGAACAGGGCATTGTCCGGTTTGAGGATGAGGGCGACGTCATTGAACAGTCGATCCTGTCAGGCGGCGCGAAGCTGCAATGGAAGGTCGATTGGGCGATGCGCTGGGTCGCGCTGGGCGTTGATTATGAAATGTCGGGCAAAGATCTGATCGATTCGGTGACGCAAAGTTCGAAGATTGCACGGGCGCTGGGCGCGCGACCGCCTGAGGGCTTCAACTATGAAATGTTCCTCGACGAAAAAGGCGAAAAGATTTCCAAATCGAAGGGCAATGGCCTCAGTCTGGAACAATGGCTGACCTATGGGCCGGGGGAAAGCATATCCTTTTATGCGTACCGCGAACCCAAAAAGGCCAAGCAGTTGCATCTGGGCGTCATTCCGCGCGCGGTGGATGAATATTGGCAGTTCCGTTCGGCCTATCCGACGCAGGAGTTGGACAAGCAGCTTGGCAATCCCGTGCATCATATTCACAGCGGCAAGGTGCCAACGGGCGAACTGCCAGTGACGTTCGGGCTGCTCCTTAATCTGGTCGGCGTCATGGGCGATGCAGGCAAGGATCAGGTCTGGGGCTATCTGGCCAATTATGTGCCCGATGCGAGCGCGGACAAATACCCCGACCTGGACCAGTTGATTGATCATGCGCTTGCCTATCACCGCGATTTTATTGCACCGACGTTAAAACGGCGCGCGCCGACCGCGAATGAGGCGGCGGCGCTTGCGCGGCTGGACGAAGAACTGGCTGCCTTGCCCACCGGAACGAGCGCGGAGGATATTCAGAACATCGTCTATGCCATCGGCAAAGATGAGAGCCTGGGTTTTGAAAATCTGCGCGACTGGTTCAAGGCGCTGTATGAAACCTTGCTGGGGGCCGAGCAAGGGCCGCGGATGGGCAGTTTCATTGCACTTTATGGTGTGGAAAACAGCCGGAAGCTGATTGTTGAGGCGCTTCAATCCGCCTGATCGACAATGCGACCATATCGGTTGGATATTTCAGGGGATGCATCGAACCTTTTTGCAGTTCATTCGTTGCTTATGATGGTCCACCCCCTTTCGGACCGATGATTGGCGCAAGTCGCCTCATCGGCCGCGTCGTCTGACTGCAAGGGAGGACGGCGCGGCCAATATGGTTTTACCAGTAGAAATTCCGTATCACATCCACAACATACCCCGTACGCATGTTGACGAGCAGCACGTCGTCATAATGACGCACCCAGCGGTTGATGCCGCGCGCGGGGGGCAGGCGATAACGGCCCGGATTGGCGATCACATAACGCGATGCATAATAGCCGGGTGCAATCCGCACGCCGGGGCGGAATGCATGATAGCGGAAAGATGAATGCCATTGGCCGCGGGCATAAAACTTGCGGTTGTCCTTGCGATAATCGCGCCAGTCCTCGCGATATTCCTGTTTTGCTTCACGCACGTCGCGGCGTTCATTGCGAATGTCCCGCTTGTCGCCATAGCGTTGGGCCTGGCGAAGACCGCGCTGTTCCTGCCGGATATCCTGCCGGTCGTTGGCAAGTTCACGAGTCTGTGCCATCGCCGCGGCGGGCAAAATGGTTGCCGCCATCAATGCGGCCAATATCACTTTACGCATGTTCGACTCCTTGTTCCTGTCAGCAGCCCCGAGGGGAGAGGGGTGGCGCTGCTGACAAAAGCCTTATGAGTGAGTCGCCCTGAATGACCGGCGAATGCGCTTGTCAGCTTGCCGAAAGGCTCTGTCGCAAAGTGTAATAAGGGCGGAACGGCATTTTGGCGTATTCACACACAATAATATGATGGCGCAGGTGAAAAAATTGAAATTTATACTTGATCGACGCACCGACTCATGAAAGCTTCCGGCAAAATAAAACCGGGGTTCGTATAATGGCATCGATCTTTCCATCATCCGGCATCGCTGGGTGCTCTGCTGCAATCTGGCATCGCAAGATGAGCAATAATCTGGCGGCTGCGCTCATCGTTTTTGCTGGACTTCAGATTTTCGTGATTTCCACGGTTGTGGCAAGCGGAGCAACCTCGCTGCTCTATCATATCGGGATAGCTATATTGATTGCCGCCATTATTCCTGCCGCGCGCAATATGGAGCGCCGATGGGAACTATTGTCGCAAGGCCAATTATCCAGTCATGGCCTTGTCACGCGCTTTCGGGCGGATCAGATGAAGCTGTGGACGGTGACGTTGTTGCTGCCATTGGCTTGGATTCCGGTCGGTGCGCTGCTGCGTTTGATCGCCGGATAACGTCATCCTAAATCGACAAGGCGAGTTGCCTGGGCGTTTCCGGGACGCGATCATGATCCAGATTGGCCCGATCCAGATTGGACAAGGTCAGGCCAAGCAAGCGTACGCCTTTGTCGAATGGTAGTTGCGCGTGCAGCAGTTCGCGTCCGATTTGCGCAAATTCCGGCCTTGATGCGACAGGCAAAGGCAGGGAGTGTGCGCGGGTCATTTGCTGGAAATCAGCGAACTTGACCTTGAGCGTGATCGTGCGTCCTGATGTGTCCGCCCGTTCGATACGTTGCCAGACTTCCTCGATAATCGGTTCCAGCGCTTCGATCAGGTCGCTTTCGCCTGACAGGTCCGTGGAAAAGGTGCGTTCAGCCCCTATCGACTTGCGGATGGCGTTGGCCCGTACCGGTCGATCATCTCGACCACGCGATGCCCAGTAATAATAATGTGCCGAACTGCCGAACTGTCGTTCCAGAAAGGCCAGGTCCTGCATCCGCAGATCAGCGCCGGTGTGGATGCCCAGCGCCTGCATCTTGCGCGCCGTCACCGGCCCTACACCGTGAAAGCGGCTGACGGGCAGCGTTGCCACAAATGCTTCCCCTTGTCCGGGGCGCACGATGCATATGCCATCAGGTTTGTTCTGGTCGGACGCCAGCTTGGCAAGAAACTTGTTACAGGAAACACCGGCAGAAGCGGTCAGTCCGGTTTCCGTTTGGATGCGCGCCCGGATCTGCTCTGCTATTTCTGTGGCCGATGTGATTTTCTGAAGGTTGTCAGTGACATCCAGATAGGCCTCGTCAAGCGACAGCGGTTCGATATGCGGCGTATAGTCGGCAAAGATCGCCCGCACTTGCCGCGACACGTCACGATAGACATCGAAACGGGGATGCACGAAGACAAGCTCAGGGCATTTGCGCTGCGCCGTGACTGAAGGCATGGCGGAACGCACGCCAAAAGTGCGGGCTTCATAGCTGGCCGCCGCTACCACGCCCCGGGCGCTGGCGTATCCCACAGCGACAGGCTTGCCACGCAAGGCGGGATCATCGCGCTGCTCGACCGACGCGAAAAAAGCGTCCATGTCGATATGGATTATCTTTCGCAGTCGGTCGGCGTTGTCATCCATGGTTGCGTCATCATGCCATATCGGACATAAGAACAAAACAAAAACATTCTAGCCAATCCTGTTGGCGATAAGGTCATCGACGACGCTGGGATCAGCGAGGGTTGATGTATCGCCAAGCGTTGAGACATCGCCTTCTGCAATCTTGCGCAGGATGCGGCGCATGATCTTGCCGCTCCTCGTTTTGGGCAGTGCGGGGGTGAACTGGATGGCGTCAGGCGTGGCGATGGGGCCGATTTCGGTGCGGACCCATTTGACCAGCTCCTTGCGCAGATCCTCGGTTGGTTCCTCGCCTGCATTCAGCGTGACATAGGCATAGATGCCCTGGCCCTTGATCTCGTGCGGCATACCGACAACGGCGGCCTCGGCGACATCTTTGTGCAGGACCAGCGCGCTTTCGACTTCGGCGGTGCCCATGCGGTGACCCGACACGTTGATGACATCATCCACCCGCCCGGTGATCCAGTAATAACCGTCCGCGTCCCGCCGCGCCCCGTCGCCGGTGAAATATTTGCCGGGGAAGGTAGAGAAATAGGTCAGGAAGAAGCGTTCATGATCGCCATAGACGGTCCGCATCTGCCCCGGCCAGCTCCGCGCGATCACCAGATTGCCCTCGCACGCGCCGTCGAGCACATGGCCTTCGCCATCGACGATCTGCGGCTCGACTCCGAACAGCGGCTTGGTGGCGCTGCCAGGTTTCAGGGCAGTCGCGCCGGGCAGAGGTGCAATCAGCGCCGCGCCGGTTTCGGTCTGCCACCAGGTGTCGATGATCGGGCAGCGATTCTCGCCGACCACTTCATGATACCAGCGCCATGCTTCGGGGTTGATCGGTTCGCCTACCGTACCCAGCAGGCGCAGGCTCTTGCGGGAGGTCGCGGTGACAAAGGCATCGCCTTCCCGCATCAGCGCGCGCAGCGCCGTTGGCGCGGTGTAGAGGATATTGACCTGATGCCGGTCCACTACCTCCCAGATGCGCGACGGGTTGGGCCAATTGGGCACGCCTTCATACATCAGCGTGGTCGCGCCGTTGGCGAGCGGGCCATAGACGATATAGCTGTGCCCAGTGACCCAGCCGACATCGGCTGCGCACCAGTAGATTTCGCCGCGCTTGTAATCGAAACACAATTCATGCGTCAGGCTGGCCCAGAGCAGGTAGCCGCCGGTGGTGTGCATCACCCCTTTGGGTTTGCCAGTCGAGCCGGAGGTATAGAGGATGAACAGCGGGTCTTCGGCATTCATCGGTTCGGGATCGCAATCCGTGCCGACGCTTGCCGCCAGTTCATGATACCAATGGTCGCGGCCCGGCGTCATTTCCAGATCGCCGCCCGTCGCCTTCACCACGATCACGGTTTCTAGACAGGTCACGAGTCTGGCCGCCGCATCGACATTGACTTTGAGCGGTACCGTTTTCCCTCCACGACGACCGAAATCGGCAGTGATCAGGTATTTGCTGTCGCAGTCGGTGATCCGTCCGGCCAGCGCATCGGGCGAGAAGCCGCCGAACACGATCGAATGAATGGCACCCAGCCGCGCACAGGCCAGCATCGCAAAAGCCGCTTCGGGGATCATCGGCATGTAAA
>JAENVZ010000229.1 GCA_016650315.1 Alphaproteobacteria bacterium
GCGATGATAGCTGGGTATCGCAGTACATCGATGAGCCGCGGCTGCGTGTCGCCATCTTCTTGAGCTTGCGCGGAGGGCTGGACGGGCTTGGGGACCTCACGAAAGTGGCGGGTTGCCGGCCACCAGAAGACTGCCCAGCAAAGACCAATTAGCGCGACGACCGCAAATGATCCGCGCCAGCCTGCGATAGCAACGCTCAATGCAATGATTGGCCCCGCCAGGGCGCCGCCAATCGGCTGCCCCGCGCTGATCAACCCGAAGGCGCCGGCAAATCGATTGGGCGGCACCACACGAGCAAGCATCGCCGTTGAGGCTGGCGTCCAGGGCGATTCCCATGCACCGAACGCGAAACGCACAACAAGGAGTGAAATCAAACCGGTGACAGCGCCAGTCAGGCCACACAGTATCGACCAGAATATCATGGATATGCCCAGCACAATGCGTGGGCCAAACCGATCGGTCGCCCAACCACCGACGAAGGTGAAAATCGTGTAGCCAATCGCAAATATGCTGAATGCAAGACCCATCTCGCTTGGGTCGAGTTGGAGGTCGCTGGCGATGGATGGCGCAAGCAGCCCGATCACCGTCCGATCCAGGAAGTTGATCATTCCTCCGAGGAATATCATCGACAAAACGGCCTTGTCGCCCTTGCGCAAGGCTTGTCTCGGCTCTTCCTGGTGTATCACGATCTCTCCTCGGCCAGATGGAGCAAGTATCGCTATCTGGCTTATTGCGGCCAATTTAAGCGCGTGGCATATCCTAAGATACTTGTAAACATGCAAAATACAATTTCATGATGCGGGCAATATACTTGATGGACAGCATCGGTTGCAGGCCGATGGACGGCAAGGCTGAATCCAGAGCACCTACGCATGCTCGACCATGACTGTGATAGCACGCTCAGGGCGACGCTTCCAGCGAAGGAAATGCCAATCATAAGGGAATAATCCTGATGGTATATTGGTTGCGTCGATCGGGAAAGTTCGGCGATCATCGTTGTCAGCGATCATGGTCCTGGTGTGCTAATGCGCGCATCCGCGTGATCCGCCTTGTTACAGCGGATGCTCGATGCCTGAGGTCTTAGTTAGTTCTGCAATGCGAAACTTCATTCTGCATATTATTGACATTTAATATCGTCGCACCTAGGTGAATTGCTCGCGGAATATGGCGGCCTTTGATCAGCCGCTGCGCTGTTCCTGTAATGTCAACAAGGGAGGGAGAGCCCATGTCCACAGACCTGCCCGCGCCAATCCAGGCGCTTATTACCGCATCCGAACAAAATGACATGAAAGCGTTTCTGGCGGCTTTTCATGAGGATGCCCTTCTTACCGACTCACATAGAAAATTCTGGGGCCTGGAAGGGATCAGGCGGTGGGTGTCGATCGAATGGATCGGTGACTTTGTGGAGTTCAAGGAAATCCGGGATGTCATCGAACATCGCGGTGATTACATCGTTTTTGCGGTCTTGGGTGGCATATACGACCCGGAAGGTCTGCCAGGAGATTATGTTGTCACTTTCAATTTCAAGATCGTGGATGGAAAGATTGCGCGTCTCATTATTCTGAACTTCGAGGGCCGACGGTTAGGCAAGTTGACGCAGACCCGCATGGCTTCGACATGCTTTTCTGCGCCCATGCCGGGTCTTCAGTGACACAGCATCCCTGAAGCCGTAATTTCAAGATCCTAAAGTGGGTGATAAAAACATGCATATAGATCTGCCGCCGACAATTCAAAACTTCCTTACGGCCGTCAATGAGCGCGATATCGACGCGGCGATGGCGACCTTCACCGCAGACGCCTTGGTAAACGACAAGCATCGCTTCTTTCTGGGGGTGGACGCTATTCGTGAATGGAGCGAGGCCGAATTTACGGGTATTGGCGTGACGGTTGAGGTCACCGACAAGATTGAGCATTATGGCGATACAATCCTCACCACCAAATTGGGTGGTGGTTTTGACAAGGCGCTGTTCGATACCTTTACGGTCAACAACTCGATCGTCGCGCTGAATGGCCCCATGCCGGATGCGATACATGCCATGTATTTCATGCTCGATGGCGACCTGATAACACAACTCGTTATTACAGCGGTCGATGGCTCGTCGCCCATTCGCGCTGAAGCAGAGGCGTTTTATGTAGCCAGGCCTGGCGCGTGAGCGGGCAATAATAGGGACATGGGCCGGTCATTGGAAGCGTGACCGGCCCATGTCACTTTATCGCCGATAATCTCTTTTTCGCACCATGCGCGAATGGCATCCTTGCCCCAAATTGGCGATGGCGGTCGTTGACCAGTGCGTCATCTGCAAAGGATGCGAGAAAAGCCGCAAGGTCGAAGCTGTTCGTTGCATTGATGAAATCTGCAACGGGCTTTGCAAGTTTTGCTGACATATAACGGTCTTTCGCCACGTAAATTTGCAGGCGTGTGACGTTGCGCGCACCCACGCGCCTGCATACGTGTTTAGACGCAGGTATAGCCCCCATCGATCGCAAATGCTGCGCCGGTTGCATAGGATGCGGCGCTGGAGAACAGCCAGGCGGCTCCCTCGGCGATTTCCTCTGCTGTGCCATAGCGTCCGATGGGGCGACCGCCCGTGGCAGAGCTGGGCGGTGGCGACGTACGGATGGCTTCCTGCAGCATGGGCGTATCGACTGCACCTGGGCAGATCGCGTTTACGAGCACGCCTTGCGCGCTGTAATCGGCGGCGGCGGCACGGGTGAGTCCAATCACCCCATGCTTGCTGGCAACATAATCGGGAATGCCCCGAACGCCCACGAGCCCCGCTCCAGAAGAGATGTTGACCACGCTGCCGCCGCCATGCTCGAGCATATAGGCAATCTCATGCTTCATGCAGAGAAATGTCCCGGTAAGATTGACGTCGATCATCCGCTGCCATTCTTCGAGCTTCATCGTTATCAGCGGGATATAGCGCCCTTGCAGCCCTGCATTGTTGAGTGCGCCGTCAAGTCGCCCAAATGTATCGACCGCCAATGCAACCATCGCCTCGACGTCGGATTCACTGGTGATGTCGGTCCGGCAAGAGACAGCTTTGCCGCCAGATTCGACGATTTCCTGCGCGGCGCGCGCGGCGCCCTCGCCATCAATATCCGCAACCACGATGGATGCGCCCCGGGATGCGGCCAGACGAGCGGTGGCCCGTCCTATTCCGCTCGCTCCACCCGTGATGATAATCGCGCGGTTATCTAGTTTCAGTGCTTCATA
>JAENVZ010000230.1 GCA_016650315.1 Alphaproteobacteria bacterium
AGTCGAGGGATGCTGGCTTGGCGCTAACGTGTCTCGACTTCAGCCAAAGGCTGAAGTTTATCCTGAGCGCCTGCCTTGCAGGCAGTCGAAGGGCTCGACACGAACGGAAGTGAGTTAACCTAAAGTCATCACGCTCTAATGACGGGGTCGATGTGGAATGTGAACATGGTTTGATCCTGCGTCATTTCAGTCCGGCTGGACTCGTGCGCGCCCTTTCTTGATCGTACCGCGGGCGACCTTGCTATCGACGCGCTTGGCCTTGGCCGTCCGGCTGGGCTTGGTTTTGACGCGCCGCGCCTTGCGTTCATGCGCCTTGGCGATCATTTCCATCAGCCGTTCACGGGCATCCTGCCGGTTGGCGTCCTGTGTGCGGTATTTTTGCGCGGTCAGCACCAATATGCCTTCGCTCGTCAACCGCGATCCGGCCAGCGCCTTCAACTGGTGAAAGGCATAGGGCGGCAGTCCCAAACGATACAGGTTGACCCGCAACTGGACGGCGGTTGCGACCTTGTTGACATTCTGCCCGCCTGGGCCGCTTGCCGTTATGAAGCGTTCTTCCAGCGCATCAGCCGGTATGTCGAAGGATGTCGGGTCAAACATCGCCGCCTGTCAGGTATTCGGGACCAAAACCGGCGGTTGTGAAGCGTTCGGGCAGGGGTGCAGTGGCCTCTACTGGCGGTTTGCCTTCACGTGTGAGCGACAGGAAGTGGCTGTGGAGCAGCATGGATCCGGCTTTGGGACTGCCGGTGCCATAGACCGGGTCGCCAACAATCGGCGCGCCCAAGCCGTAGAGCGCGTGCGCCCTGATCTGGTGCGTGCGTCCGGTTTCGGGGAAGAAGCGGATCATACTGCGACCGTCTTTTTCGGCCAGCTTTTCCCACGCCGTCCGGGCGGATTTTCCGCGCTCATCAACGACCATCCGCCAGCCTTCCTCCGCGCTGCTGACCTTGAAGAGTGGCAGGTCGATCATGCCGGATGCTTCATCGGGAATGCCCTCGATCACGGCGATATAGCCCTTTACCACTTGGCGTGCTTCGAAAGCGGCGGCAAAGCGCTTGTGCGCTTTCGGGTTACGGGCCAGCAACAGGCATCCGCTGGTGTCGCGGTCAAGGCGATGCACCGCGACCGGCCACCGCTGAAAACCAAAGGTCAGGCTGGCCAGATAATTTTCGAGGCTAAGTCCCCCGTTCCTGGGGGGATCGACGGCAAGCCCGGCAGGCTTGTCGAGTATGATGGCCTCGCCATCGCAAAAGATTACATGATCGGAAAGCATGGGTTTGCTGTGGCACTGGAAGCGGCCAAGGGCAATAGACGCAAGTGCCGTGCCGCTTTAGCCAATTGGGAAGGACGCGATCATAATACGTCCCCGAACATGAGCCATAGCATGATAAACCAGGCAATCAGGCCGACGATGCCGATGATGTAGGCTGCTTTTTCCCGGATTGCATCGACAAATCGGGTCGGATCATGATCATCGGACATCGGAATGGTGATCCTGGGTATGTGTCAGGCTAAGGGCGACAGCCTCGGCAACCTTGATGCCGTCAACCGCCGCTGAAAGGATGCCGCCAGCATAGCCCGCGCCTTCGCCCGCCGGATAAAGCCGCGCGGTGTTGAGGCTCTGAAAGTTCTTGCCACGGGTAATCCGCACGGGTGAGGATGTGCGCGTTTCCACGCCGGTCAACATGGCGTCGGGATGATCATAGCCGGGAATCTGGCGGCCAAAGGCGGGCAGGGCTTCACGGATCGCCTGCACCACGAAATCGGGCAGACATTGCGCCAGGTCGGTCAGGTGCACACCGGGTTTGTAGGAAGGGATGACCGCGCCCAGTTCGCTTGATGCTCGTCCAGCAAGGAAATCACCGACCTTTTGCCCCGGCGCGGCATAGCTGGAACCGCCCGCCACAAAGGCAAGCGATTCCCAATGCTGTTGCAGGGCTATACCCGCCAGCGGATGGCCCGGATAATCCCGATCGGGGTTAATGCCGACCACGATGCCGCTGTTAGCGTTGAATTCCTGGCGTGAATATTGGCTCATGCCATTGGTGGCAACGCGACCCTCTTCTGATGTCGCAGCTACCACTCGTCCGCCCGGACACATGCAAAAGCTGTAAACCGTCCGGTCGTTGCTGCAATGATGTGACAGGCTGTAGGCCGCCGCACCGAGATCGGGATGGCCAGCGCAGGTGCCAAAACGCGCCTTGTCGATCCAGGATTGCGGATGTTCGATGCGTACGCCGATGGAAAAGGGCTTGGCCTCGATATGCACGCCCCGGTCATACAGCATGTGGAATGTGTCGCGTGCGCTATGGCCGACGGCAAGCACGACATGGTCGGCCTCCAGATAATCACCTGTTTGTAGATGAAGGCCCCGCACTTGCCGTGTACCGTCAGGACCGGTCTCGATGTCGATGTCCTCGACCCGGTGCTGCCAGCGATATTCGCCGCCCAACGCCTCGATCGTTTTGCGCATGTTTTCGACCATTGTGACCAGACGGAAGGTCCCGATATGGGGATGCGCTTCGGTCAATATTTCGGGCGGTGCGCCAGCCTTGACAAATTCGGTCAGCACCTTGCGGCCCAGATGGCGGGGGTCCTTGATCTGGCTGTATAGCTTACCATCTGAAAAGGTGCCTGCACCGCCTTCGCCAAATTGCACGTTGGATTCGGGGTTTAGGACGCTGCGCCGCCACAGGCCCCAGGTGTCTTTGGTCCGCTCCCGCACCACTTTGCCGCGATCCAGAATGATCGGGCGGAACCCCATTTGCGCGAGTATAAGGCCTGCAAACAGACCACAGGGACCGGCACCGACGATGACGGGGCGCTTGGAATCGGGGTGGGCAGGTGCTGTGGTCACAAAGCGATAGCCGGTGTCAGGCGTGGGCTGAACATGGCGACCGCCCGAGAAGCGTGCGAGCACCGCCGCCTCGTCCTTCAGCGCGATATCGACTGAATATACCAGATGGATCGCCGATTTCCTGCGCGCATCGTTGGCCCGGCGGGCGATGACATATTCGATCAGCGCATCAGGTGCGATTCCCAGCCGCGCACAGATCGCCGCAGGCAGAGCGTCGGCCGCATGATCAAGCGGCAGCTTCAATTCGGTGAGGCGTAACATGCCGGCGGCTCTAGCGGAGATGATGAAAGTGCGCCACCGTCAGGATGACGATACTGCAATGGGACCCATGATGGCGGCTTTTCTTATGGTGCCGAAACCATCTTTTTTGAAAAACTGGCTCCCCGAGTAGGATTCGAACCTACGGCCATTCGATTAACAGTCGAATGCTCTACCGCCTGTCTCTTATACACATCTGACG
>JAENVZ010000231.1 GCA_016650315.1 Alphaproteobacteria bacterium
ATGAAGGTGAAGATGAAGGCGATGGCAAACAGCATCGGCACGCGCAGATGGATGTCGCCGCGCCACAGCGTCAGCACCCAATTATAGACCTTGATGGCGGTCGGAACGGCGATGATCAACGTGGTGACGGCGAAGAAGAACCCGAAATAGGGGTTCATGCCGCTGACATACATATGATGCGCCCAGACAAGGAAGCTCAGTGCGCCAATGATGACGATCGCCCACACCATCATCCGGTAGCCAAAGATATTCTTGCGCGCATGGACGCTGATGAGGTCGGACACGATGCCGAAGGCAGGCAGCGCGACGATATAGACTTCGGGATGACCGAAGAACCAAAAGAGGTGCTGGAACAGGATCGGGCTGCCGCCCTCATGCGTGCTTGGCTGCCCCATGGAGAGCAGGGCAGGCATGAAGAAGCTGGTACCCACCAGCCGGTCGAGTATCAGCATGATCGCGGCGACAAACAGCGCCGGAAAGGCGAGCAGGCCCATGACCGAGGCGGTGAATATCCCCCAGACCGAAAGCGGCATCCGCATCAACGACATGCCCTTGGTCCGCGCCTGCAGCACCGTCGTCACATAATTGAGGCCACCCATGGTGAAGGCGATGATGAAGATCGCCAGACTGGCGAGCATCAGCACGATGCCATATTGGTGCCCCGGCGTCCCCTCCGTGATCGCCTGCGGCGGATAGAGCGTCCAGCCTGCTCCGGTCGGTCCACCGGGTACAAAAAAGCTTGCCACCAGCACAATGACCGAGAGCAGATAGACCCAATAGCTCAGCATGTTAACGAACGGAAACACCATGTCCCGCGCGCCGACCATCAGCGGGATCAGGTAATTGCCGAACCCGCCCAGCAGCAAGGCGGTCAGCAGATAGACCACCATGATCATCCCGTGCATGGAGACATATTGCAGGTAATTTTCCGGCTGGATCGCGGAATAGGCCCCCGGAAAACCGAGCTGAAGCCGTATCAATTCAGACAGCACCAGCGCGACCAGCCCGATGCCGATGGCCGTCACCCCATATTGGATGGCAATGACCTTATGGTCCTGGCTCCAGACATATTTGCCGATCCATGTCTTTGGGTGATGCAGCGGGCGAAGGTCGTCGGCGATCGTCGTTGCCATCAATAGGTCCCCCATGTCGATGTCGTGCAGGAATCAGAGCTTGCCAATATGGCGCTGATTGACGCGGGGCTGGCCTGCGCCATCATCTGGGCAAAGGTGGTTTGTTCGGCCAGCCATGCATCGAAATCCTTCTGCGGCTCCACCACCACCGTTCCGCGCATTTCATGATGACCCACGCCGCATAATTCGGCGCACAATATCTCGTAAGTGCCCAGTACCGTCGGTGTCATCCAGAAATAGGTCACGATACCCGGCACCAGATCCATCTTGGCCCGAAACTGCGGCACATAGAAATCATGCAGCACATCCTTGGACCGCAGCACAAACTTGAAAGGCTTGCCCAGCGGCAAATGCAGCTCATTGGTTTCAACAAGTATATCGTCGCGGCCATAAGGGTCGCGCGAATTAACCCCAAAACTGTTGTCGGCGGTTATGTTTTGCACCGACGCCGTGCCCAGTACGCCATCGGGTCCCGGAAAGCGGAAAGTCCACTGCCACTGCTGGCCGGTCGCTTCGACCACTGCCGCATCTTTTGGCACCGTTACATATTGGCTCCACGCGATCAGGCCCGGCGCCAGCATCCCGGCAATGCCAACAGCCGTCCAGAAAGTCAGCCGTTTTTCCAGCGACGCATTTTCAGGTTCATAATGTGCGCGATGCCCGCCCGTATGCCGGAAGCGCATGATGGCATAGGCCATGAACAGGTTGAGCACCACGAAAGCCGCAGCGCATATCCACAAGGTAATATCGAGGGCGTGGTCGATCGATCCCCAATTGGAAGCAATCGGCGTCTGCCACCACGGGCTGAACACATGAAAGAGCACCGAGCCAAGCACAAGCAAGGCAACCGCAACGGCTACAGGCATACGTCCTCCCCTCCAATGCGGGACGATCTGCTGCCATTTCACTCTGGCCTGTCTCGACTCGCCGCGCGGGAAAAAAACCTAATAGTCAGGCGACCATAGAGGTAAAATCAGCGGGAGGAAAGCGGCGGGGCCAGTAGGAGGATTAACGTCAGGCTTCGCTCTTCGCCGCTGCATTGCATCGGTCATGCAGTGCCTGACGAAATATTTCGCTTTGTATCGCCCGTCCGGCATTGGGCCAGCCTTCACTAATCAATGCCTGTTCAATCTCCAGGACTGTTTCAAACTTGCCGCTATCGGCCAGCGCGAAAGCCCTGTCCCGTATCGCACGATCAGCCTTGTTTTCCGTAATGTTCATAATCCTCTCCATAGGTGGCATAGGACATTGCATTAACATCTGAGCGGGTGAAGGTTTCCAGAACAAGGGGGAAACCGGTCGTTCCACCCCACCCTATCATGACAGGAACCGACTATAGCAGAAATCAGGGATTCCCCCTAGCCACCCTTTATAATAGGGTTCCACGCATGACCGACTATTCCGATATGATAAAGCCCGATGCGGGGCAGGCCGCCCGCTCCATCCACCTTGTCGACGGCAAGACTTTCGACATTTGGATGAAGGATCAGTCCGAACGCCGCCGGGGTGCGGTCGCGGCGCAAAAATTCGCGGGCAAGGGCTATGAACTGGCTATATTGCCTGATGAAAAGCCCGATATATGGTCGGTGGTTATCGGCGTCGCCAATGTCGAGGCACTGTCGAGCTGGTGCCTTGCCAAGGCCGCCGAGGCGTTGCCCGAAGGAACGTACCGGATCGAGAACCATCAGCCCGGAGCTGCCATGCTTGGCTGGCTGACCGCCCAATATCGCTTCGAACGCTATCGAAGGCCGGAAAACACTGCGGGTCCGCGCATATTGTTGACCAACGAGGTCGGCAAGATCGAGGAGACCGTCCGCATTGCCCAAGCGACAGCCCTTGTTCGCGACCTGGTCAACACACCGACTGCCGATATGGGGCCGCCCGACCTGCAAGCTGCGACCGAAGCGATGGCCAAGGAATTTCACGCAAAAATCGCGGTGACGCGCGGCGATGCGCTGGAAACCGGCTATCCCATGATCCATGCCGTAGGGCGAGCGGCCGACAAGGCCTTTGCGCCGCGCCTTATCGAAATGACATGGGGCAATGCGAAAAATCCCCGGATCGCCATTGTCGGCAAGGGCGTCTGCTTTGACAGCGGCGGCCTGGACATCAAGCCGTCATCGGGAATGCGCCTCATGAAAAAGGACATGGGCGGCGCGGCGCACGCCCTGGCGCTTGCCCGGCTGGTCATGGCCGCGCGGCTGCCGGTTCACCTTCACCTGCTCATACCCGCGGTTGAAAACGCGATCGGTGGCAACGCCTTTCGCCCTGGCGACATATTGACCAGCCGCAATGGGTTGACCGTTGAAATCGGTAATACCGATGCGGAAGGTCGACTCGTTCTCGCCGACGCGCTGACAAAAGCGGGAGAGGATGGTCCTGAACTCATCCTCGATTTTGCAACGCTAACCGGCGCGGCGCGGGTGGCATTGGGGCCGGATATCCCCGCTCTATTCGCCAATGACGATGATTTGGCTCAGGCCCTTTCGGAAGCGGGCAACGAAACGGACGATCCGGTCTGGCGACTGCCGCTTTGGGCGGCTTATGCCGACATGCTGAAATCGGATATTGCCGACATTAACAACGCAGCCGAAAGTGGCTTTGCTGGCGCGACCACCGCCGCGCTTTTCCTGCAAAAATTTGTGCCGGAGAGTGCGAAATGGGCGCATTTTGACACCTTTGCATGGCGCCCTGCCGCCAAACCCGGTCGTCCCAAGGGTGGTGAGGCGCTGGGCCTACGGGCGGCATGGACGATGCTGGTGAAACGCTATGGCGGATAGCCGGTCATAGCCTCAGTGCCTGATCCGAAACTCTGTTTCGGATAGCGCGGCACCGGCCCACGAAATACCCCGCAAGGGGAATTTCGAATCAGACTCTCAGGCTTCCTCTACCTCTCGCTCCGACGCCTGCCGCGCCCACATCGCCGCATATAGCCCACCGCGTGCCAACAGTGCAGTGTGGCGGCCCTGTTCGGCGACCCTGCCTGCTTCCAGTACAATGATCTCATCCGCATCCACGACCGTGGACAGGCGATGCGCGATGATGATGGTTGTGCGGCGCTGGGCTATGGTGTTGAGTGTCGCCTGAATGTCCGCTTCGGTGCGGCTATCGAGCGCGCTGGTCGCTTCATCAAGGATAAGGATCGGCGGGTTTTTGAGCAAGGTTCGGGCAATCGCCACGCGCTGCTTCTCTCCGCCTGACAGCTTCAGTCCCCGTTCGCCGACCCGAGTATTCAGGCCCTGCGGCATGGCATGGACGAAACCCGCGATCGCCGCGCCGCGCATGGCCGCCTCAATCTCATCCTCGGTTGCCCCCGCACGGCCATAAGCGACGTTGTAACCAATCGTATCGTTAAACAGCACTGTATCCTGCGGCACGATACCGATCTGTTCGCGCAGGGAGACTTGCGTGACCGTCGAAATATCCTGTCCATCGATCAATATCCGACCGCCCTGAACATCATAAAAGCGGAACAGCAGCCGGGCGATGGTTGATTTGCCCGCGCCCGATGGACCGACAATGGCAAGGGTCCGGCCCGGCGGAATATGGATGTCAACGCCATGAAGGATCTGCCGGTCAGGGCCATAGCCGAAATGGACATTTTCAAAGCGCACCTCGCCCGCCTCCACCTGTAAAAGCGGCGCGTTGGGCGCGTCGGCAATATCGGTCGGCGTGTCGATCAGGGCGAACATCGCCTCCATATCGATCAAGCCCTGCCGAATATTGCGATAGACCATGCCAAGCAGGTCAAGCGGACGGAACAGTTGCGCCAACAACGTATTTACCAGCACGACGTCCCCTGTGGTAAACATGTTCCGGCTCCAGCCCCAAACGGTATAGCCCATGGCGCCAGCCATCATCAGGTTGGTGATCAGCGCCTGCCCCACATTCAATAGCGCCAGGCTGTTCTCGCTCTTGACCGCCGCATCGGCATAGGTGCTGACCGCCTTACTGAACCGCGCCTGTTCCCGCGCTTCGGCATTGAAATATTTCACGGTTTCAAAATTCAGCAGCGAATCCACGGCATGCGCATAGGCCGTGGTATCAAGATCGACCATGTCGCGGCGCAGCTTGGTGCGCCATTCGGTCACGGTCCGGGTGAACCAGATGTACAGCACGACCATCACCAGCGTCAGGCCCACTATGCCAGCGCCGAATTTGAAGAAGAAAATTACACATACCGCCGTCAGCTCGATGACCGTCGGGGCGATGTTGAACAGCAGAAAATAGAGCATGACGTCGATGCTCTTGGTCCCCCGCTCGATGATCTTGGTGACAGCGCCCGTCTTGCGGTTGAGATGAAAACGGAGCGAAAGTTGATGCAGATGGCCGAACAGATGCTCGGTCAGGCGACGCGTTGCCTCCTGTCCCACCCGTTCAAAGGCGACATTGCGAATGTTATCGAACATGACGGACGCGAAACGCGCGCCCGCATAGGCCGCGACCAGGGCAATCGCCAAGCCAACGGCAGGCTCCATCCCCGGCGTCATCCGGTCGATGACCCCCTTATAGGCAAAGGGCATGACCAGACTGGTCGCCTTGCCCAACAGCACGAAGACCAGTGACACAACCACCCGGCGGCGCAGCGCGGGAGCATCGGCGGGCCATAGATATTTCAGGAAACGCCGCAACGTTGCCAATATGGGCGGAATGGGCTGATCGTCGGCTGGTGGTTCAGGTGGCATGGGAAGGCATGTAGTGCGCGGCGCGGCAAAGTCCAATCGCCACGGCCAACAGCGGCATTCTATATGTTGCCGGCCTATCTGCTGCCGGGATGTCGCCTGAGCCGGAGACAGCGCTGTGGGGATTGCTGTCCCCGGCTCAGGGAAGGTCGTAGACGAGTCCTGATATATCCAGCCGTGTGGGGTTCGGCTGACCATACAGACATATTCGCCCACTCGCACGAACCGCCCCAAAATCCCGTGTCAGGGTGCGAGACCAGATACACAACCCGTTGACAGGACCAACGACGGACCCGTGTTCATTGTTAACGACGCTCCCGACTTCAACCGGGGACGCAATAGCCGATATCCACTGCCAGAATGGCAGAGACGCGACCCGTTAAACATAATCCCGTTTCGCTCTTTGCGCGTCCAGAAAGGAGTTTCAGGCCTTTTGTCACCGTTACATAGCCTGTCCATCATCAAAATCATTCGAAGCATTGTCCACAATGAACCCATCCAGCGCCTTCAAAGCTGCCTACTTTTTACAGAAACATTCTCATCAAAACAGAACGGCTTTGCAAAGCAGCCATTAACCAGTACCATGGAGAAAATATTGTGTTGTACCGGAGGCTTAGCGCTGACTTCGCCGATCTAGATGGCGATCCGGTCACGACATGGGGTGTTGCAAAATGGGCGAGGAAACCGTCAATAATCAGTTTAAATTTGCAGCCGAAATGGAGCGAATTTTTGCGTCTGCAGAGTTTTCCCGTTCGCCCGTGATGCGGCGGCTATTACGATTTCTGATTGATCAAACGGTGGCGGGCAAAGGGGGGCAGCTCAAGGCGTATAGCGTCGCTGTTGACGGATTGGGGAGAGATCCCGATTTCGATGCACAATCGGACAGCTATCCTCGTGTCCAGGTCGGTCGGCTACGGCGGATGCTTGATATATATTATAGTCGCAATGGCCTTACCAACGACGAACGCCTTGTCATTCCCAACGGCGCGTATCGCGTATTCCTACATCCTGTCTATCACCCTCAGGAACGGCCATCCCAGCTCGTTCATGACGGTGACGCCATCGCCCGTGACATTTTGTCAGAACGACCTGGCTCATCTGGATTTGCGTCGGCATTGACTAGCTTCACGAAACGCCGATGGACCCAGGTTGGTTTCATCATTTCCGGACTTGCTCTTGCCGCATTGCTTGCCTGTTTTGCAGCTTGCATATTCCTGTCGAATAAGAAGCCAGTAACATTTATGCCAGTTGCCAAATCTGTGCCTGCACCCAAAATGTTACTATTGCCGGTGGAAAAAAGCCTCAGTTCCCCTGTATCCCTACCCACGTCCATTGATCAGATTCTGGGAGACGCGCTACATCGTTCATGGGTTGTCGATGTCATGTCCAGTAATGGCGACCAGAACAGCCTGCGTAGTGCTAATGATATTGTTCCCGGCGATTACGCCTACCGACTACAAAGCGTTCTGACAGGCCCCACCGAGGAGGACCTTTACCTGACCTTGTGGGACAATCGGAAGGGCGACCGCATATGGACAGAACATATCGATCTCTTGGGTCAGGAGTTATCGATCGCTGCAAGGTTGCATTTGCCCATCGCCAATCTGATCGGCAGCTTTGGCGCCATAGCGACCCACGAGCGCCAATTTCATGGCGATAACATCGCCCCTGGCTACCCATGCCTGCTGAAAAATGCCGAATCTCAGATCTGGCTTAATAAAGACAATCTGAACGCTGCCCACATGTGCCTTACGCAAATGTTTAGAGTAGACCCGAACTCCCCTGCAGCGCTGGCTGCTGCTGTCGATGTGGACTACAGGCTGGCACTCATGAAACCTGATCAGCGGTCGAAATATTTCACGCTGGCCCATGCCCACGCAAAGCGGGCTATACTGCTGGACCCGTATTCGG
>JAENVZ010000232.1 GCA_016650315.1 Alphaproteobacteria bacterium
GCTAAGACTGCGCCATTATGAGTCCACGGCCTAACCCGTCAGAAGGCTGGATTGGTGCTTCCCAGGTAACCGGAATATCTTTTCCGGTTACCTGGGCATCTGACTGGCCGTGGCGTTGAACTCAGAAGTCCATTCCACCCATGCCGCCACCGGGCATTGCTGACTGATCGGCTGGCATATCCGTTATCGCCGCTTCCGTGGTGATGAGAAGACCAGCAATCGAGGCGGCATCCTGCAGAGCCGACCTGACCCTAACAATAACCCTAACAACTGACGGCGCTTGAGGCGAATTGGGGCGAACAGCGGTCTGGCGGAGACGGAGGGATTCGAACCCTCGGTGCCGAATTATCAGCACGGCGGTTTAGCAAACCGCTGGTTTCAGCCACTCACCCACGTCTCCACATCGGTCATGCGTCACAGGGGCGCACTGGCTTTCAAGAGATGGCCCTATAACGGTGAGTGTGGCGCTTATCAACTGGCTCTTGCGCGGTTATGATTTTTATATGCAGGAATAAAAATCAAGGCAGTTTTCTGGGCATTCAGGCGAAAAATGCGCTATCTGGCGCAAAATTGACTCGTGTCGCCGCCCGTTCATTGCCGTTTCATGTTGTACCGGGATAATTGCTGGCACCAAGTTTTTCGGGGGATTACTGCCATGCGCTCCATCGTCAAAGGTCTTGTTGGCCTGTTTGCCGTGTTCTCGCTGGGACTGACTCCTGCCCTTGCCCAGATGCGATCCATCGATCCCAATACGGCCATCGACGCCGATCTGGCGCCGCTTCCGCAACAGGGCAATGGTGCGCCACCACCCGCAGAACAGAATGTCACCGTCGATAATGGCGTCTATGATGCGCAAACCAACACGCAGGCAGCCACCACAGGCAACGCCGCCGATCCTGCTGCCCAGGCCGCCACTGCAAACCAATCGGCAGTGTATCAGAAGGACGACCTGATCGGCGCGGCCGAGGGCGTTTTTGGTAAAGGCGCCAAAGGGCTGGCCGGGCTTATCGAAAAAATCTTGGGCGATCAGGGCGAACCGAACGCCTATATCGCTGGGCGGGAGGCAAGCGGCGCATTTGTCGTTGGTCTGCGCTACGGCTCTGGCACCTTGTTCCACAAGGTTGAAGGGCAGCGGGAAGTGTATTGGACCGGCCCCTCTGTCGGATTTGACTTTGGCGGAAATGCCTCCAATTCTTTTGTGCTGGTCTATAATCTCTACGACTCGCAGGATATTTTCAAACGCTTCCCCGCAGGCGAAGGTGCGGCCTATCTGGTCGGCGGCTTCACAGCCAGCTATTTGCGGCGTGGCGACGTTGTCCTCATCCCCATTCGCCTTGGCGTGGGTTACCGGCTCGGCGCCAATGTCGGCTATATGAAATTCACCGAGAAATCGAACTGGCTGCCCTTCTGAAGGCAGCTCTTCACACCAGCCCCAGCCGCGTCAGGTCCCCCAGCATCTGCGGGGGCATTTCGACCACATCATCCTCACTGCCATTCAGATCGGGCGGAGCATCCTCCGCAGCCAGATAGCGCCAACCCTGATGCGCGCGCCTGGGCCGGGAGCGGACGGGGATCAGCCGGGGTTCCAGCCTGATCCAGATCCGTCCGCCGGGTGCGTCGGCAAAGCCGATGATCGAGCTGCGACCGATCAGACGATGATTCAATATCCAGTACAGCGACCCGCCCGCCATCTCTGCATGACGCTTGGGCAGATAGCGGGTGGTCAGATGCGCCTCGCCCTCTTCCCCATGCGATTCCAGCCAACCGTGCAGGTGCGCGACGCTTTCGCACTGAAAGGCGATCTTTGTCATATGGAGTGGCATGGGCAATAGATGGGACCGCGAACAGACGGCGTCAACTCTGTCCCGCCGCGATTACAGGCCCCAAAGCGTGGCGAGGCCCAGGAAGGAGAAAAAGCCCATTACGTCTGTCATGGTCGTCACGAATACCGCCGACGATACGGCAGGGTCGACCCCGGCCTTTTCCAGCGTGACAGGGATCAGGATGCCCGAAAGGCCCGCAACCAGATTATTGATGAGCATGGCCAGCGCAATGACCAGGCCAAGATCGGGATTGCCGTAAATCACAGCGGTCGCAATGCCGATCA
>JAENVZ010000233.1 GCA_016650315.1 Alphaproteobacteria bacterium
GTCCGGGTGCGCCTTCTCGATCTCGTCGAGCAGCAGCACGCAATGCGGGTGCTGGTCGATGGCATCGGTCAGCAGGCCGCCCTGGTCATAGCCGACATAGCCCGGAGGCGCGCCGATCAGGCGGGATACGCTGTGGCGCTCCATATATTCCGACATGTCGAACCGTTGCAGCGGAATGCCGAGCAGGGTCGCAAGCTGGCGGGCAACCTCGGTTTTGCCGACGCCGGTTGGGCCGGAAAAGAGATAGTTGCCAATCGGCTTGTCGGGATCGCGCAGGCCTGCACGGCTCAGCTTGATTGCGGAGCTGAGCAAGTCGATAGCATGATTTTGCCCGAAGACGACGCGCTTGAGATCCGTGCTGAGCGTTTCCAGTGTCGCTTTGTCATCGCTCGACACCGATTTGGGCGGGATGCGCGCCATTGTGGCGATAACCGCCTCGATCTCTTTCGAGGTGATGATCTTGCGCCGCTTGGCAGGCGGCACCAGCATCTGCATCGCGCCGACTTCGTCGATCACGTCGATGGCCTTGTCGGGCAGCTTGCGATCATTGATGTAGCGCGCCGACAGTTCGACGGCCGACTTGATCGCGTCGGGCGTGTATTTAACCTTGTGATGGTTTTCAAAGGCGCTGCGAAGCCCGGTGAGGATTTTCACCGTATCTTCGATCGTCGGTTCGTTGACGTCGATCTTCTGGAACCGGCGCAGCAGGGCGCGGTCTTTTTCGAAATGGTTGCGGAATTCCTTGTAGGTGGTCGAACCGATGCAACGGATCGTTCCGCCCGACAAGGCAGGCTTCAGCAGGTTCGATGCATCCATTGCGCCGCCAGAGGTTGCACCCGCGCCGATCACGGTATGGATTTCATCAATGAACAGGATGGCGTCGGGCAGCTTTTCCAGTTCGTTGACGACGGCTTTCAACCGCTCCTCAAAATCGCCGCGATAGCGTGTGCCAGCCAGCAGTGCGCCCATGTCGAGCGAATAGATGACGGCGGGCAGCAGGACTTCGGGTACATCACCCTCAATGATCTTGCGCGCCAGACCTTCAGCGATAGCGGTTTTGCCAACGCCGGGATCGCCCACATAGAGCGGGTTGTTCTTTGACCGGCGGCACAGGATCTGGACGGTGCGGTCTACCTCTGGGCCACGGCCGATCAGGGGATCGACCTTGCCGCGCTTCGCCTTTTCATTCAGGTTTACGGTGAACTGGTCGAGTGCGCTTTCCTTCTTGCTCTTGGGTTCGACTTTTTGCGCCTTTTCCTCTTCGGCGCCCTTCACTTCGCGCGTTTCAGGGGTGGCCACGCCCTTGCCGACGCCGTGACTGATATAGCTGACGGCATCCAGGCGGCTCATATCCTGCTGTTGCAGGAAATAGACGGCATAGCTTTCACGCTCGGAAAACAGTGCGACCAGCACATTGGCGCCGGTCACTTCATCATTGCCCGATGACTGGACATGCAGGATGGCGCGCTGGACCACACGCTGAAAGCCGCTGGTGGGGGAGGGGTCGGTTGTGCCTTCGACTTTCAATGAATCCAGCTCGCTGTCCAGATACACTGTCACAGCGTCCTGAAGCTCACCCAGTTCCACGCCGCATGCCTGCATCACCTTTGACGCATGTTCATCGTCGATCAGCGCCAGGAGCAGATGCTCCAGTGTCGCATATTCGTGACGGCGTTCAGACGCGTGGGTGAGCGCATTGTGGAGAGTGGTTTCCAGCGCAGCAGCAAAAGACGGCATTTGACTTTACTCCTGTCGGGCCAAAGCGGCCCTGCCTGCCCCCATTATGGGAGCCATGGACCTTATGTCGGGATTGTCGGCCCTGCTATCAAGAACGGCAGGACAGTCACCGGTTTGCGCTCTGGTTTTTGCCTCAAGGGCGAAATCCGGCCCGCATAAGCTCATTTTCTGAATAACGCCTCGGCACTTGACTTATGGTTAACGGCATATTGTATTTTTTTCCGCGTTCGGGAAATCTCCGCTTCCAGTGCAGCCATCCTCTCCTGAAGCTCATCAACGGAGAATGGATCCAGGTCCTGTCGCTGCAGGGCGGCAACAGGATCATCAGCCTTCCGAGGCAGATTTTCGTCCATGTCCATGCTTGCGAATGTTGACCGTCCACCGGCATCTGTCAATAAGGGCCGCGTCGATTTGTCGGATCGGTATGTGGGGGGCTGGGGAGAATCAATTTCATGCCGCATAGATATTCCATTCCTGAACGCATGACGGCCATAGGTTTCGATGCTCCTGGTGGGGCTGAAGTATTGAAACCCGTTGCCCGCGAAGTGCCGCAGCCGATGGAAAACGAGGTGTTGATAAAGGTCGCGTTCGCCGGTGTAAATCGGCCCGATATTTTGCAAAGGCGTGGCTTTTATGCGCCGCCACCAGGCATTTCAAATATTCCGGGACTGGAAGTGTCGGGCGAAGTCGTCGCGGTGGGCGCTGGTGGCAATGACGCCATGATCGGGCAAAAGGTTTGTGCATTGCTGGCAGGCGGCGGTTATGCCGAATATGCGGTTGCGCCGGTCGGACAATGTTTATCCGTGCCCGCAGGCTATGACATGGCAGAGGCGGCGGCGCTGCCCGAAACGCTGTTCACGGTGTGGAGCAACCTGTTCGAGCGCGCTTATGTGGTCGAAGGCGATACTGTGCTGGTCCACGGCGGCACCAGTGGCATCGGCACCATGGCAATTTCGCTGTGCAAGCTGTTCGGCATCAAGATCATCGTCACCTGCGGCAACGACGAAAAATGCGCGGCGGCGCTGAATATCGGGGCGACCCATGCGATCAATTATGCGGCGAGCGACTTTGTCGAAGCCGTGCGCGGCATTACTGGCGGCAAGGGCGTGCAGGCGGTGCTGGA
>JAENVZ010000234.1 GCA_016650315.1 Alphaproteobacteria bacterium
ATCTATACTCCATTGCCGACGGACGCCAGCGGGTTCGTGAATTCTGCTTGAGATCACCATGACCCCGCACAATGGCGGGGCCATAGCAACTCAATATTACCAGCGATAGTGCGAGAATGCACGGTTCGCGTCGGCCATGCGGTGGGTGTCTTCCCGCTTCTTGACCGCGTTGCCGCGATTGTTCGCCGCATCGAGCAGCTCGCCCGAAAGCCGGGCGGCCATCGTGGTTTCGCTGCGCGCGCGCGCCGCTGTGATCAGCCAACGAATGGCCAGCGCCTGAGCACGCTCGGGCCGCACCTCGACGGGGACCTGATAGGTCGCACCGCCAACGCGGCGGCTGCGGACCTCGATGCCCGGCTTGACGTTGTTGAGGGCGTCATGGAACATCTGGATCGGATCCTTTTTCGCCTTGGTCTCGACAGTTTCGAGGGCCCCATAGACGATGGATTCGGCAGTGGACTTCTTGCCGTCCAGCATGACGCTGTTCATGAATTTCGAAAGAACCTGATCTCCGAATTTGGGATCAGGCAGGATGACCCGCTTTTCGGGACGACGACGACGTGACATGTCTTGTGCCTACCTTCTCTTACTTCGGACGCTTCGCGCCGTATTTCGAACGGCTCTGCTTGCGGTCCTTGACACCCTGGGTATCGAGAACGCCGCGCAGAACATGATAGCGCACGCCGGGAAGATCTCGCACACGGCCGCCGCGGATCAGCACAACACTATGTTCCTGGAGGTTATGCCCTTCGCCCGGAATATAGGTGATGACTTCACGCTGGTTGGTCAGGCGAACCTTGGCCACCTTGCGAAGTGCCGAGTTCGGCTTTTTCGGAGTCGTCGTATATACGCGGGTGCAAACCCCGCGCTTTTGCGGATTTGCATCCATGGCAGGGACCTTTGACTTGGCCTTCTGCGGATCGCGGCCCTTGCGGACCAGCTGGTTGATCGTCGGCATGAAGCCCTTCACCTTTACTAGTTACTTTACTGGATGCCACGCTTTTCAAGGGGTTTGGCCCCCAACAGAAAAGGACCCCGGCGGTTCAATCAACCCCCCAGGCCCGCACACGCAGCCAGCAATGTTCAAGCTCAAAAAAACTGCCCCGAAGCGGATATCCAGGAAGCGATTCCCAGCCAACAAGCCGCAAAGCAGGCGCGCCCTATAACCCCGGCATCATGCACGGTCAATGGCAATCGACCGAGTTTTCCAGCCGAGCGTCCGGTTGCACGCCCGACGCACTCGTCCGCAATACACCTTGCAGACGGCCTCTTCGGTTTACGGAAAATACTTACATACAGGCCGCAGGAATCAACCCTAATTGAATAGGCGACCCAAAAGGCTTTCTCCACCGGTTCTTCCGGCGGACATAGAAAGTCTACTCGAACTGAGGCCTGGCGGCATCTCTGGCAGCCAGGCCTTCTTTTTGCCTAATACGGTTCATCCCGCCGCCAGTGATTCGTTCGCAGTTGCGCAAAAAATTTTTGCGGATGCATGGAACAAAATCGCGTCGAACTCATTTTGTCCTGTCAATGGTTCGACTCGTCACGACTCCGTCGCTAGAGATTCGCCGCGCGTGACATCCTTTGCTAGGGGACGAATCGTTAAAAAATAAGAGCGGGTTTGCGAGTGATTAATAATGACGTCGGCGTGTCTGGCCTGTTGGCCAGAGTGGGGCGCTTTTTTCCTGAACGGGAAATTTTCCTTCGATCCGGCGGCAGCGTCAGGTTCCTGAAAATCGGCACCCGGCTGCAAATTGCAGTCGCCGGGACTGTTGTCCTGACCGTACTCGCATGGGCCGTGGCGACGATCTTCATGCTGATCGGCCAATATGACATTGCCCGCGACCGCGCGGCTCTCGATCAGCAAAAGGCCGCCGTGGCCAGTTCCGCAAAGACCGTGCGCAGCTATCGCGCCTCTGTCGATGAAATCACCGAAGACCTTGAACAACGCCAGGAAAGCCTTGAAGAGCTGGTCAAAAGCCACTTTGGCGATACGCTCGATGACGGCAAGCTGGTGGGCAAGGACGGCAGCGCGACAAAGAATGACTCGCCGGACGCCAAGACGATAAAGATCAGTGCAGCCATTCCTGAAGCCGGCACGCTTCGCCGGATCGAAACGGAACAAATCGCCTTTGCGCGCCGACTGACCCATGCCGTCGCCCTGCGCACTGCAAAGGTTGAGGCCGCGATTCGCAGTTTTGGCCTCAACCCCTCCATGCTCGTTCGCCAGACCCGGTCTGCCGAGGGCGGCCCCTTCATCCCTTACAAGGGCGCGGGGCAGGATGGCACTGAAGAGCATTTCGATAATCTGGGCACCGCGCTCAACCGTCTCGACGCGCTGGAAAAGGGCTTGCTGGCTATTCCTTCGGGTCGCCCCACCAGCATCGTGATGCTCAGCAGCGGCTTTGGCTATCGCCGCGATCCTTTCAATGGCCATGGCGCCTTTCATGCCGGTCTCGATTTCCGCGGCGCTTATGGCCAGCCCATCCTTGCCGCCGCCGATGGCAAGGTCAGCTTCGTGGGCCAGCGGTCAGGATATGGCAATGTGGTAGAAATCACGCATAGCCAGGGCATCATGACACGCTATGCCCATCTGTCGGGCTTCAACAGCAAGGTCGGGCAAAAGGTCGTTCGCGGACAACAGGTCGCCCGCATGGGATCGACCGGCCGCTCAACCGGCACGCATCTGCATTTCGAAGTGCGTCTGAACGAGCAACCTATCAATCCCCGCCGCTTCCTGGAGGCCAAAGCCGATGTTCTCGAAATCCAGAAAATCGCCAAACAGCGGTTCGGTGATGCCAGCGACCGGGGCTAGAAATACCCCTTTCTCCATCATCGGCAGCGATGTCGTCATTACCGGTAATATCAATGCATCCGTCGACCTACATGTCGATGGCAGGATTGAAGGCGATCTGAGCTGCGCCTCTCTGGTGCAGGGCGCAGACAGCGTCATTCGCGGCGGCATCACTGCCGACACCGCCCGTCTGGCCGGACTGGTCGATGGATCGATCACGGCCAAGGACCTGATTGTCGAACGCACGGCGCAGATCACCGGCGATGTCGCCTATGAAAACATCACCATCGAACAAGGCGGTCAGATCGTCGGCCAGTTCAGCCACAAGGGCGCACCGCCCGCAGGCGAACTGAAACTGATTGCCAGCGAACGGTAAGGCCC
>JAENVZ010000235.1 GCA_016650315.1 Alphaproteobacteria bacterium
ATCATGGGATTGGAGTATCCCATCAGGATCAGTGGCGTTTCGGGGTGCCGGACGCGGAATGCGGCTGCGATCTGCAACAGGTCGGCGGTCTTTGTGCCGGCCGCAAGGCTACGCAGATTGGCGGCCTGTATCGCCGGACCATCTGCCATGGGATCGGTAAAAGGCATGCCGAGTTCGATGACATCGGCACCGCCATCCACGAGCGCATCAAGAATCGCGGCGGTGTCGCCGGGTGTCGGGTCGCCGCCGGTAACGAAGGTTACAAGCGCCGCGCGCCCTTCTGAACGGCATTTGGCAAAACGGGTGGAGAGACGATCGTTCACAGTTCCACCCCCAATGCCTTGGCGACCGTGAAGATGTCCTTGTCCCCCCGACCGGAGAGATTGACCACGACGATTTTGTCCTTGTCCATCGTCGGCACGATCCGTTCCGCTGCTGCGATGGCGTGGGCAGACTCAAGTGCCGGGATAATGCCCTCCAGCCTGCACAGGCGCTGAAATGAGGCTAGCGCCTCATCGTCCGTCACCGACACATAACGGGCGCGGCCAATGTCATGTAGCCAGGAGTGCTCAGGACCGATGCCGGGATAGTCGAGGCCGGCGGAAATGCTGTGCGCCTCGGTGATCTGGCCGTCATCGTCCTGCAGCAGATAGGTCTTGTTACCGTGCAAAATACCCGGCGATCCACCCGCAAGACTGGCGGCATGGCGCGGCGTGTCGAGTCCTTCGCCAGCCGCTTCCACCCCAACAATTTCCACGCTTTCATCGTCGAGGAAGGGATGAAACAAGCCGATGGCGTTCGATCCGCCGCCGACCGGCGCGATCAGCATGTCGGGCAGGCGGCCTTCGGCTTCCATGATCTGTTCGCGGGTTTCTTTGCCGATGACCGACTGGAAATCACGGACCAGTTCGGGATAGGGATGGGGACCAGCGACGGTGCCGATGATGTAGAAAGTGTCATGGACGTTGGCGACCCAGTCCCGCAGGGCTTCGTTCATCGCATCCTTCAATGTACGCGCACCCGCGTCCACCGCGCGCACTTCCGCGCCCAGCAGCTTCATGCGGAACACATTGGGTTGCTGCCGCTCTACGTCCAGCGCGCCCATGAAGATGGTGCACGGCAGGTTGAATAGCGCGGCTACCGTGGCGGTGGCGACCCCGTGCTGGCCAGCGCCGGTTTCCGCGATAATGCGGGTTTTGCCCATGCGGCGGGCAAGCAGGATCTGGCCGATGCAGTTGTTGATTTTGTGCGCGCCGGTGTGGTTCAACTCCTCGCGCTTCAGATAGATCTTCGCGCCGCCCAGTTCCTTCGTCAACCGCTCGGCATAATAAAGCGGGTTGGGACGGCCGACATATTGGCGCAGGAGATACTGGAACTCCTCCTCGAATGCCGGGTCCTGCTTGGCGGCGCGATATTCGCGCTCCAGCTCCAGAATGAGAGGCATCAACGTCTCGGCGACATAGCGTCCGCCAAACTGTCCAAAATGCCCGTGTTCGTCGGGCTGGGTGCGATAGGAGTTCTTGATGGTCATAGCTGGGAAACCGCTTGGCAAAAGGCGGCGACCTTGTCCACATCCTTAATACCCGGCGCGCTTTCCACGCCAGAGGAAACATCGACAAGCGGCGCATCGGTAATGGCGATGGCGTCGCGGACGTTGTTCGCGTCCAGACCACCCGAAAGGCCCCATGGCAGGGGGTGGCGAAAATCCTGCAATAGCTTCCAGTCGAAACGCACGCCCATGCCGCCGGGCAGCGCCGCGCCTTCGGGTGTTTTCGCGTCATAGAGCAGCATGTCGGCGGCGGAGATATAGGCAAGGCCAGTGCCAAGGTCGGCGCGGGTCTTGACCGATATGGCCTTCCATATATCACGGCCATATTTTGTGCGGATGGCGGCGGTGCGTTCGGGCGTTTCCTTGCCATGAAGCTGGATCGCGTGGAGGTCGCCGCTGGAGATAGCGCGTTGCAGCAGTTCCTCGTCTGGATCGACAAAAACGCCGACGCGACGGATATGGCCGGGTACACGTGCAGCCAGCGCGGCGGCCCGGTCGAAATCGATATGACGCGGGCTTTTGGCAAAAAACACCATGCCAATGTGCGACGCGCCGGCCTTTATGGCGGCGTCCAGCGTTTCAGGGGTCGAAAGACCGCAGATCTTGATGGCGATTCGGGACATGGGCGGGGGTTTAGAGGATATTCGCCTGGGGTTCACGCGATTCCGTATGGGCCTGACAGGAGTGGTACCTAAAGCGTCGCCTCGATCGCCCGCGCCGCAAGGTCTGGATCTGCAGCTTGCGTAATGGGTCGGCCAATGATGATGATGGACGCGCCATTGTTCAGTGCGTCTCGCGGAGTAACGGCGCGCTTCTGGTCGCCTTTCTTGCCATTGATGGGTCGCACGCCGGGAACCACGAAAAAGCCATCGGGCCACAGCTTGCGAGCAGCAGCGACCTCGTGCCCTGAACAGACGATGCCGTCGAGGCCGGCTTCGCGCGCTAGATGGGTAAGCCTTTCAACCTGGGTATGGGGCGGGAACATGACGCCGACATCGTTCAGGTCGTTGCCGTCAAGGCTGGTCAGCACTGTAACGGCGACAACTTTTGCGCCTGAATTGGCTGCTGCTTTTGCATCCTCCAGCATTGCGCGGCCACCGGCGGCATGGACCGTCAAAATAGTGGGTTGCAGCAAGTGCAAAGCCTGGATCGCTTTTGCAACCGTATTGGGAATGTCGTGCAATTTCAGGTCAAGGAAGATCGGCAGGCCGAATTTCATCATTTCAAGAACGCCATGATGACCGTTGGCGCAAAAGAATTCGAGGCCCAGTTTCAAACCGCCGACATGATATCTGACGGCGCTTGCAAGTTGGATGGCCTTTTGAAGGTCAGGCGTGTCGATAGCGACATAGATGGGGCTGCTCATGCGGCGCTCGGGGAAGTGGCGACGACGCCTGATGGTCCCGCCGCACCTGTCATGTCCAGGCCAGTCGATGTAGCCAGATGATCGGACAGGGCACGCTCAACGGTCTCCAGCCTCCGCCGTAAACGCCAACACATTGCGCGATGGAATAGCCATAGCGGCACAAACCCGGCGATGAATGCACCAATGACCAAAACCGGCAATTTGGTATCCATCCGCAGACCGTCCCAAAGGTTGACCGTAACAGGCGTCCAGTTGCTGACCGAAAACATCACGATAATTATCGCTAGGGCTACCCAGAAAGCGGTTCGTAGAAATTGCATGCGCGGCCTCATATCTGTTCTGCTTGATACAGAACCTAAGCGATTTTGGCGTTGCATACCAGTGTTCAGCGTTATGGTTGTCAAGGTCGATCAGTGCGCACCAAAGACACGGTCAAAAATCGTATCGACATGCTTGAAATGATAGTCGAGGTTGAATTTATCTTCGATTTCCTGCGCGGTCAGTGCGTCCGCAACCTCCGGGTCGGCTTGCAACAGTTCCATCAGCGATAATGCACCGTCGGAATCCCATACTTTCATGGCGTTGCGCTGGACAAGGCGATAGGCATCCTCGCGGCTAACGCCCGCCTGGGTCAGGGCCAGAAGCACGCGCTGCGAATGGACAAGGCCGCCCATGCGGTCCAGATTTTTTTGCATCCGGGCCGGATAGACCAGCAATTTGTCGATGACACCGGTGAGCCGCGCGAGTGCAAAGTCCAGAGTTATCGTCGCATCAGGTCCAATGTAGCGTTCGACCGAACTGTGTGAAATGTCGCGTTCGTGCCAGAGCGCGACATTTTCAAGCGCGGGCGTCACATAGCCGCGCACCATGCGGGCAAGGCCAGTGAGGTTTTCGGTCAGCACCGGATTGCGTTTGTGCGGCATGGCGCTGCTGCCTTTTTGCCCCGGCGAGAAATATTCCTCCGCCTCCAGCACTTCGGTTCGCTGCAAATGACGGATTTCGACGGCAAGGCGCTCAATGGAGGAGGCGATAACACCCAGCGTCGCAAAATACATGGCGTGGCGGTCGCGGGGGATGACCTGGGTCGAAACCGGCTCGATAGCAAGGTCAAGCTTGCCCGCGACGTGCGCTTCCACGCGCGGATCGATATTGGCGAAGGTGCCGACAGCACCGGATATGGCGCAGGTAGCCACTTCTGCGCGAGCCAGTTCCAGTCGGGTACGGCAGCGCGCGAATTCGGCATAGGCTTCGGCCATTTTCAGGCCAAAGGTGACGGGTTCTGCATGAATGCCGTGGCTTCGGCCAATGGTGGGCGTCAACTTGTGTTCAAAGGCGCGGCGCTTGATAGCCTCCAGCAGTTTGTCGATGTCGGCCAGCAATATGTCGGTGGCGTGGGCAAGCTGAACGTTGAGGCAGGTGTCGAGCACGTCGCTGCTGGTCATGCCCTGATGCATGAAGCGCGCTTCGTCCCCTACATTTTCCGCAACCCAGGTCAGAAACGCGATGACGTCATGCTTGGTCACTGCCTCGATGGCATCAATCGCGGCAACATCAATCTTTGGGTTCGTTTCCCACCAGTCCCAAAGCGCCTTGGCCGCAGCCTTGGGCACGACGCCCAGTTCGGCAAGCGCGTCGGTGGCGTGCGCCTCGATTTCAAACCAGATGCGGAATTTTGCTTCCGGTTCCCATATGGCAACCATGTCGGGACGGGAATAGCGCGGGACCATGATGACGAATCCTGAAAGTGACTGAAACTGATGCGCGCCCGCTAGCAGGCTCGGCAGGTAAGGGCAAATGCTGCCCGCCAGGATGGTGGCGGCAGTGCGCTAAAACCGCATGTCGCGGTTGCGGCTCAATCCCCGGATGGACCGATGTGGGAACGCGATGGGATGAAGTGTACCTCTTTTTTCGTGGGAACTAAAGGAGTTGCGACGCTTATTAGTCTTGCATCACCCACCCGTACCCATGGCCTTCGGGCGCAATAATTGGAGATATAGATGATACGCTATTTAATTTGTTCCACCGCGCTGCTTCTGGCTGTTCCCGCTCTTGCCCAGGAGGCTGCTCCTGCAAGTCAGGAGCCTGCGCCGCAGCAGGATATGGCTGTGCCTTCTGATCAATCCCAACCCGCACAGGCCCAACCCGCACAGGCCCAGGGGGCATCAACGGTTGATGTGGCCGCAGTCGTCAATGGCGAATTCCCAACCTATGACGGCGACAAGAGTGGCGATTTGAGTCAGGGTGAGTTCGCCAAGTGGATGACCACGTTGAAAAAGGCGGAAATGGCATCGACGGGGCAGGCGCTTGGCGATAAAGAAATTTCCGCATGGGTCGGCATCGCCTTCACAATGGCGGATCATGACAAAAGCAAGGCGATCAGCAAGACTGAATTGGTGACTTACCTCGGCGGTTAAAGGAATTCTTGCCGTTTCGAAAGGGCGGTCCGGGAATGTCCGGGCCGCCTTTCGGGCCAGGACCTAGATCAATCCCGCAGCGCGCATACTGCTATGACCGCCTTTGCCGATGATAATGTGATCGTGGACACTGATGCCCAGTTTTTTCCCCGCTTCGATGATATTGCGGGTGATTTGGATGTCCTGTTGACTTGGCGCGGGATCACCGCTGGGGTGATTGTGGACGAGGATGAGCGAGGCAGAGCCAAGGTCGATGGCGCGCCTGATAACCTCGCGCACATAGATGGCGGCCTGATCGATCGATCCGTCGCCCATATTTTCATCGCGAATCAACATATTGCGGCTGTTGAGATGCAACACGCGCACACGCTCCACTGTCATATGCGCCATATCCGCCCGCAGATAATCGAGCAACGCCTGCCAGCTGGCCAGCACCGGCTGCTCGATAATCTGTGATTTGATGAGGCGCAGGGCCGCCGCCTGCGCGATCTTGAGCGCCGCGATGCTGGTTTCGCCCATGCCATTGACGCGCATTATGGCTTCGCTATCGGCAGTCAACAGCCCGCCAATACCGCCGAATTCCGTCAATAATTGTTTGGCAAGCGGCTTGGTGTCACGCCGGGGAATGGCGAGCGCGAGAAGATATTCGATCAGTTCATGATCAAGCAACGCATCAGGGCCGCCATCGATCAGGCGGCGACGCAGCCGCTCTCGATGCCCTGTGCCATGATGTTCCTGCTTGCCGCCTGCCTTGGTGTCGCCCATGATATCAACAGCTAAGCATATTACCGTTGAAGCTCAATCGGGATTACACCATGGCTACAAACATCACGTTTCCCCAACCCAAAGAGATGTCGTTCGGGCGTGGCATTGTTCAGCTTTGGTCACTGCGCCAACAGATGATCTGCCCAAGAGAAGCAACGAGAGGCAGTAGCCGGACGTTACGATGGAATGATTGAGGAGGAACCAGAATTCGGCCCCGGAAAGGACAGTCTGCTTCAGAGGCGGTTGTTCTGGCCGACACTGATTCTGTCAATACTGGCGCTGGCACTGATTGTCCTGTGGACGCAGCGAATGCCGATCGCCGACAATCTGATCAGTCGTGAACTGGTTCAGCGCAATGTGGCGGCGCGTTATGACATTGCGGGCATTGGCTTGCGGACCCAACGGCTTGAAAATCTTGTCCTTGGCGACCGGGATCATCCCGATCTCAGCGCTGACTGGGTAGAGGTCGATATTGCCATGAATGGCCTTGGTCCAAGCGTCAGAGCGGTACGAGCGGGCGGTGTGCGTTTACGTGGCCGCATCGTGAATGGGCAGTTGTTGCTGGGTGAACTCGACAAATTTCGCGATACGACATCCAATGCGCCGCTAGGCCTGCCGGACTTGAATCTCAGCCTTGATGATGCGCGTATTCGGCTTGAAACGCCGCTAGGGCCGATCGGAATGAAGCTGGACGGCAGCGGGCATTTGCGGTCGGGTTTTGCCGGCAAGCTGGCCGCAGTGATGCCGGAATTGGTTTCCGGAAGTTGTGCAGCAGGCGGTTTGACGGCGTATGTCGACATTTCCGTTCAGAACCGGCAACCTCGCTTGAATGGTCCGGTGCGCGCCCGAACGCTGGCGTGTCAGGGCGTGGGGCTTGCGATGGCAAAATCAGTTGTCGGCCTTGATGTCCGTTTGAACGAGGCCCTGGATCATATGCGCGGGAAAGCGCACATATCCGCAGACTCTCTGGCAAGCGATAATGTGCGGCTGGCCTCGATGGGAGGTAAAATTTCTTTCGATGGCAATGTAAAGGCAATGAAGGGACGGATGGACTTCTTCACTCATAGCTTTTCAACTCCCTCTGTCCAATCCGGGCGTGCGGAATTTGCCGGTGCCTATAGTGTTGGAAGGGAGAAAGGGGGAATTCGTACGCAGGTCGATGGCAATGCGCGTGTCCAGAAACTGCATATGCGAGCGGGTAATCCTGTGGCCAGTTTGCGCAGCGGAACCATTGGCACGCCGCTGGAGCCCATCGCTGCCCGGTTCGTCGCTGCGTTTGACGAGGCAGGGCGCGACAATGACATCAGGATCAAACTTGCGCTCTCCCACGGTGGCGACAAGGGGCGTCTTGACGTCACTGGCCTGACTTTTCGTAGCGGTAGCGGCGCAAGGGCTGATCTGGCGGGTGGCAGCCGGCTTGCATGGTCATGGCCGGACGGACGAATTGGACTGGATGGCCGCTTGCGTGTTGAAGGTGGGGGCTTTCCCGAAACCGCAATCTGGCTGACACGGCGAGGCAAAAATGGCGGTGTCGGCGGGCAGATTTTCGTGAAGGATTATGTCGCGGGTACTGCGCGCCTTTCGCTGGAGCCGGTCCGCTTCGTCGCGCAGGGCAAAGGCCGCAGTCATTTTACCACGTCGCTGCGGTTGGATGGGCCATTGCCGGGCGGCAGGCTTGCGGGCCTCGTTTGGCCGGTGGATGGCACCCTGGACCCCAACGGCACGGTACGGATCAACTCAGCATGTACGCCTGTAGGATTCACGTCTCTCAAATATCAAAGTTTCATGCTCGATCGTACACGCTTGCGCCTCTGTCCGATAAAGGGTGGCGCTATCATGACGGCGGGACCTGCCGGTTTTGCGCTGCGCGCGACACTTGCGGCGCCACAGCTTAAGGGACGCATCGGGGATAGTCCGTTTGCGATTACGGCCTCCAATATTCGATTTGACGCGCCCAAGGGAGGCTTTTCCGGCAGCGATCTGAAAATTGTGCTTGGTGCTGCGGATGCGCCCACACTTTTGAATCTGGCGCGCCTGACGGGTGATTTTACTGCCGCGGGCTTGGCGGGCAGGCTGGAAGGCGGGGCAGGGCGGATCGGCAATGTGCCACTTCTTATGTCCGGGGCGGCTGGAAGCTGGCGCTTTGGCAATGAAGCGCTTGTGATCGATGGCGGCCTGCATGTCGCCGATAGCGCGGTTCCTGACCGTTTCAATCCGTTGGCGTCGCAAGATTTCAAGCTGACGCTTCGCAACAACAGGCTCGCTGCGACCGGCACATTGATTGAACCGCGCTCGCAAACGCTGGTGACAAGGGTCAATATTGTTCATGACCTGGGCAGTGGCGCCGGGCAGGCGGATCTGGTGGTCGATAGTTTGCGATTTGACGATGGTTTGCAGCCTGAGGATGTCACGCGGTTGGCGCTCGGTGTGGTCGCCAATGTGCAGGGCGTGGTGGCGGGCGCTGGCCAGATACGCTGGGACCGGAACGGTGTTTCCAGCAATGGCCGCTTCCGGACATCGGACATGAACCTTGCTGCTGCGTTCGGCCCGGTGACGGGGTTGTCGGGTGAAATCGTGTTTTCCGATCTGTTGGGACTGGAAACGCCGCCGGGACAGACGCTTCATATCGCCAATGTCAATCCGGGGATCGAGGCTGTTAATGGTGTGATCCACTATCAATTGATTCCAGGGCAAAGGGCGCGGATTGAAGGCGGGAAATGGCCCTTTGCGGGGGGACAATTGTTGCTGGAACCGACCACATTGGATTTCAGCGCAACCAAGCCTCGCAATCTCTCTTTCCGCATCATCGGGATGCAGGCGGGTGATTTCATCAATCAGCTTGAACTGGATAATATTTCAGCGACAGGGACGTTCGACGGTCTATTACCTATGATTTTCGACGATACGGGTGGTCGTATTGTTGGCGGCGTTCTGGTGGCGCGGCAGTCGGGAATGCCACCGCTCTATGTTTCGGATGTCAAAAGCTTGCGTATCGAATGCGATCCGACACGGCAGGCGGGGACGCTCGCTTATGTCGGGCAAGTGTCCAATGCTGATCTTGGCGTGTTCGGCAAACTGGCGTTTGATGCGTTGAAATCATTGCGCTACAAATGCCTGACCATATTGATGGACGGCAATCTTGACGGCGAAATCGTGACTCAGGTGTCGTTTAATGGTGTCAATCAGGACCCCGGCGGCACCAAAAAAACGGGAATGTTCAGAAAATTTATTGGCTTGCCTTTCATTTTCAATGTTCGGATTGAGGCGCCTTTTCGGGGTTTGATCAATACCGCGCAATCCTTTGTCGATCCGACGCTGCTTATTCGCAACAATCTGGGTACGGGGTTTGAGCCGGTCATTGAAAACAGACTTGCCGTTCAGCCTGGCGAAAGCGACACTATGCCAAAAGGGGACAAATAATGCATAAACTCAGATATTGGCCCAAAACTTATGGCGTGGGCATGTTGATGATTGGATCGGTGCTTTCAGGGGGATGCATACAGGTAAAGGCCCCCGACAAGCCGATCGAGATTAATTTGAACGTCAGGGTGCAGCAGGAAGTGATTGTCCGGCTGCAAAAGGACGCGGAAGCCCTTATTCAAAACAACCCGGAGTTGTTCCCACAATGAAGATGCAGACAAAATATTGGCTCATACTGGCTGGTGCTGCGGCGCTGGCTGTTGGTGGAACTGGCGTGGCAATGGCGCAGGCATCGTCTGTAATACAGGCCATGGCCGACGGCAGTGTCGGTGAACAGGCCGATGGCTATCTTGGCATCAAGGGATCAGTGTCGTCTGTCGTCAAGGCAGAGGTCGATTCGATTAATATCAAGCGGCGCGCGGCCTATACCGATCTTGCTGCCAAGCGTGGCGTGACCGTGTCGGACATGGCCGCGGCAACCGGGTGCAAGACGCTGTCCAGCCGGGTGCAGACTGGTCAATCCTATCGCCTGAACGATGGCAGTTGGCATGTGAGGGGGGCAGGCGCCGTAGCACTTCCCGATTATTGCGCGACGGTAGGATAAAGCTCTCCTATCTTCTTGGGGCGTTGGATACGCTTGCGCATTTGTTGAGGCCGCTTGCGGGATAATCATCCCTAAGGCGGCCTTTTTCCTGCCTTTCTTATCCCTTTTGGCAATAGCGTAACGATGCGGCAGCAAGCAGTTGACTAAACTGGTCCGCCTTTCTAAACGGGCGGCGCCTTGGCGGGTGATCCAGTACTCGTTCTTGCATCCCATATCATCTGGTCTAAAGCCCAGCAGGTAAGGGAGTGCAGCGGATGAATGGTGGAGAGTCCGGGCGAGACCCGATCGAAGAGGATAAGCGGCTGGAAGCGCTCAAAGAGCGACTCAAGCAGGCGGATCAGGACGAAGCGGTCAGGACGGGCAGTACGCAAAAAGGGGTGGACAGTGGTTACCGCCTCGGCAATCGCGTATTGGCGGAACTGATCGGGGGAATCGTTGGCGGCAGTTTGGTAGGCTGGTTGCTTGACAGGTTTATCGGAACGTCACCCTGGCTCCTGCTGGTCTTCCTCTTTCTGGGGATTATTGTGGCCTTCAGGAATATTATCAGAATTTCCAACGAACGCCCGAAGGAATGAGGGCGCTTTTGTTATACGCACAATTGTCGTCAGGGGTTTTAAGGCGTGGCAGCTGAATCAGGCAAAATCGATCCGATGCATCAGTTTGAGGTGCAGACGATTTTTGACGGTTTCAACCTTGGTGGTCATCAGATCGCCTTTACCAATAGCGCCTTGTGGATGGTGATCGCTGCTTTCGCGCTCTGGGTTTTCATGCTTGGCGGCATGAAGCGCGAACTGGTTCCGGGCCGCTGGCAAGCCGCAGTCGAAAGCATGACTGGCTTCATCGGCAACATGATGCGCGCCAATATTGGTGAAGAAGGCAAAAAATTCACGCCTTACGTCTTTTCGTTGTTCATGTTCATTCTGTTCGCCAACCTGCTGGGCATGTTGCCGCTGGGCGTAGTGGGTTTGCACGCATTCACCTTTACCAGCCATTTCACCGTGACCGGCATATTGGCGATCATGAGCTTCTCGATCGTGCTCCTTGTCGGTTTTTGGCGACATAAACTGCACTTTTTCTCGCTGTTCGTTCCACACGGCACGCCGTTGCCGATGATCCCGTTCATTTTCGTGATTGAACTGGTGTCGTTCATGGTGCGGCCGTTCAGCCTTGGCCTGCGACTGTTCGTTGCAATGACCGCCGGGCACGTATTGCTGAAGGTTCTGGGCGGGTTTGTCATCAACAGCACCAATGCCGGGATCGGCTATGGTCTGACGGTTGGCGTATCGAGCTTCGCCCTGATGATCGGCATCAGCGCGCTTGAGGTTCTGGTTGCCGTTATTCAAGCCTATGTTTTCGCCCTTCTGACCTCGCTCTACATTAACGACGCGGTCAACCTTCACTAGAATTTCTTCAACATTTATAATAGCTTGGAAAAGGAGTTTACTATCATGGACGCAGAAGCAGCAAAGCTGATTGGTGCAGGTCTGGCCGCTATCGGTGCGGGCATGGCCGCGCTTGGTGTGGGTAATGTTTTCGGTTCTTTCCTTGAAAGCGCCCTGCGCAATCCGGCTGCAGCCGACGGTCAACAGGGCCGCCTGTTCATCGGCTTCGCCGCCGCCGA
>JAENVZ010000236.1 GCA_016650315.1 Alphaproteobacteria bacterium
CCGGGGGCTTACTACCAGGGAAGCGTGACGTTCACGCCGCCACCCCGTCAAATTGCAAACTGGCCAATCGCGCATACAGACCGCCCTTGCGGGTCAGGTCGTCATGCCGCCCTTCCTCGACGATCCGGCCAGCCTCCATCACCACAATCCGGTCGGCGGCGCGTACTGTGGCAAGGCGATGGGCGATGACGATCGTGGTGCGTTCCCGCATCAACCGGTCGAGCGCATCCTGCACCAGCCGTTCGGATTCGGCATCGAGTGCCGATGTCGCCTCGTCCAACAGCAATATCGGCGCATCGCGCAACAGGGCGCGGGCGATGGCGACGCGCTGGCGCTGGCCACCGGACAGGCGCGCCCCGCCCTCACCCATGAAGGTTTCCAGGCCTTCAGGTAGAGCGCGCAGGAAATCCTCGGCATTGGCAGTCCGAGCCGCAGCCCAGATTTCTTCGTCGCTTGCGTCCCATTTGCCATAGCGCAGGTTGTCACGAGCCGATGCGGCAAAGATCACCATTTCTTGCGGCACCATCGCCATATGGGCGCGGATGTCGGATGGATCGGCAAGCCGCAAGTCAATGCCGTTGAGACAAAGCCTGCCCTCATCAGGATCGTAAAAACGTTGGGCGAGTTGCAACAGCGTCGATTTTCCTGCGCCCGATGGACCGACCACAGCGACAGTTTCCCCTGGATGAATGTCCAGCGAAAAATTATCGAGCGCCTTGACCTTCCTTCGCGTGGGATAACGAAAGGTCACCCGATCAAATGTGATCTGCCCCCGTTCGGTATCAGGAATGGCAACCGGTTTGGCAGGCGGTGCGATGCCGGGTTCTTCCACCAGCAATTCGCCCAAACGCCCTGCCGCGCCCGCGCCGCGCAGCAAGTCACCATAGGTTTCAGTCAGGGCCCCGAACGCGCCCGCGACCAACCCCCCGGTCAGGACGAATGCGGCGATGGCACCGCCCGACAGCCGCCCGGAGGCCACATCCAAGGCGCCCTGCCACATGATCATGGTGATCGATCCGAAGATGATGGAAATGACAACCGCCGTCATGAACGCCCGCATTACGATCCGCCGACGGGCAATACCGAATGCAGCCTCCACCGCCGCGCCGAATCGCCCAGCCTCGCGTTCTTCTTGTCCAAAGGCCTGAACGATCTTCATCGCGCCCAGCACTTCAGCTACGGTCGCACCGACATCGGCCACCCGGTCCTGGCTGGTGCGCGAAAGCTTGCGCAAGCGGCGACCAATGAACACGACCGGCAGGATCACGACCGGAATACCCAGCAGCAGCATCGCCGTCAGCTTGGGCGCCAGCGTGAACAGATAGGCCACCCCACCTATTCCCATCACCACATTACGCAGTGCAACAGAAACAGTCGTTCCGACCACCTGTTCAATAACCGCCGTATCCGCGGTCAGGCGCGATGCGATTTCCGAGGGGCGATTTTCTTCAAAGAAAGCGGGGGCGAGTCGCAACAGGTTACGTTGCACTGCGGTTCGCAAATCCGCGACGACGCGCTCTCCCAGCCAGGATACGAAATAAAAGCGTGACGCGGTCGCCAGCGCCAATATCACGACGATCATCAGCAGATAATGAAAATAGGGGGTAATGTCCCCGCCACCAGCCGCAAACCCTTTGTCAATCACGCGTTTGAACCCACTGGGAATCGCCAAAGTTGCACCCGATGCCAGCAAGAGCGACAGTCCAGCGCCAACGATCCGCCAAGGATAGTGAGCTGCACATTGCCAGATCAACTGCAAATTGCCGATTTGGCGAGCTTTGCCATCAGCGTTTACATTTTGAAGCGAGCCGTGGTTTTTTTCCATAAATCGCGCACTAGCAGTCGCTTTGGCTCGCCTCAATCGGCTTTATACTATACTGCAATGCACAACAGCCGTTATAAAGACTGAATGTCGCACGTTCGCTTCAAAGGCGGCGGGGGAATACAAGGAGGATCTTTGAATGCTCTATGACGCGTATGAAGTGCAACGCAGTTTGCTGGCGGGAGCCAGCGCATTTGCAAATGCAAGCGTGGAATTGCTGAATAATCCTGCCAATCCTTTCGCCTATTTCGGTGGCGGCCCGGGACTGGCATCTGCACTGAACGTTTTCGCTCATGCGTCTGCACCGCGCGGCAAACCGAAATTCAACCTGCCTTTTACCGAAATTGACGGAAAACAGGTTCCGATCGTCGAACAGATTGAATGCCGCAAAACGTTCGGCCGGTTGAAGCATTTTGTACGCGAGGGCGCGGGCAACGATCCCAAACTGTTGATCATAGCGCCCATGTCTGGCCATTTCGCCACATTGCTGCGTGGCACGGTCGAACGGATGCTGCCCGGCCATGACGTATATATCACCGACTGGCGCGATGCCCGCAATGTGCCGGTGTCGGAAGGTCACTTCGACCTGGATGATTATATTGATTATTTGATCGCGTTTCTGGAACATATCGGACCGGGCACGCATATGCTGGCGGTGTGCCAGCCTTCGGTGCCCTGCTATGCCGCAGCCTGCGTGATGGCGGCGGACGAAAATCCGGCAAGACCCAAAACACTCACCATGATGGGCGGCCCAATCGACACGCGCGAAGCACCAACGGCGGTCAATACGCTGGCGACAGAACGGCCACTTTCCTGGTTCGAATCGAACGTGGTGGCTACCGTGCCGTTCCAATATCCCGGCGCAGGACGAAAAGTGTATCCCGGCTTCATGCAATTGGCGGGATTCATGTCCATGAACCTTGGCAATCACCTGAAAAGCCATTGGGAAATGTACAAGCATCTGGTCGAGGGCGATGACGAAAGCGCCGATGCGGCCAAGGATTTTTATGATGAATATCGCTCGGTCTGTGACATGACCGCCGAATTCTATCTGCAAACGGTGCGGGAGGTGTTCCAGGAACACAGCCTGCCGCGCGGCAAATTCGACCATCGCGGCAAGCGAATCGATCCCGGCGCGATCACCGACATTGGCATTCTCGCCATCGAAGGGGAGCGCGACGATATATCCGGTGTCGGCCAGACCAAGGCGGCGATCACGATTTCAACCGGCCTACCTGAAAAGCACAAAAAATATTATCTGGCTGAAACGGTCGGCCATTACGGTATTTTCAACGGCGGCAAATGGCGCACCATAATCGCGCCCGTCGTGGAAGACTGGATTCGTCAGCATAATTGACGCATTGGCGGCTTAATGTGGACAGGCTGTGGCATTTCGGTCGTTCGATGCCAAAATGAATGGTGTTCCTGCGAAAGCAGGA
>JAENVZ010000237.1 GCA_016650315.1 Alphaproteobacteria bacterium
AACGATGACGCGCGCACCGGCCTGGAGAAGTCCCTTCGCCAACTCGCGCCCAATGCCGCTGGTGCCGCCTATGACCAGCCCGTGTTGGCCGTCCAGGCTGAAGCGGTTGGTTGCTGGCATGGCAGCCTTATTTGACCAGTTCCGGCGCAATCAGCTTGGGCAGGAAGAGTGCGATATCGGGCCACAGGATGAGCGCCACCAGCACCAGCAGCATGGGGACAACCATGATCATCGTGTCCTTGAGCGCGAACCGCAGGCGCACCTTGGCCACCGCGCACGCAATCATCAGGCACAGCCCGTATGGCGGCGTCACCAGCCCGAAGGCGAGCGCGACGATGCCGACAATCGCAAACTGGATCGGATGCATGTTCACCGAATGCGCCAGCGGTTCCAGCGTGGTCCCGACGATAATAATCGCCGGGATCGCGTCGAGGAAGCAACCGACCACGAGAAACGCGAACGCGATAAAAAAGCCGACGCCCGTGATGTCCAGCCCCCAGGAGGTGACGTTTTCGAGCAGCGCCTTGGGAATCTGGTAGTACGCGAGCAGCCAGCCGAAGGCCGAGGCGGTGCCGACGCAGAACAGCGCGATCGCCGACAGTTTGCCGGTCTCGGACAACGCGGTCACCAGGTGATGGCGGTCCATTTCGCGGTAAATGAAAATCGACAGCACGGCCGCATAGATCACGGCCACGGCCGCCGATTCGGTCGGCGTGAACCAGCCGAGCAGAATGCCGCCGACGATGATGAACGGGGTCATCAAAGCCGGCACCGACTCCAGCGCCGATACGAAGAATTCCTTGAGCGTGGCCCGCGGGTAGACCGGATATTTGCGGAGCTTGGCGTAGACGTGGACGGTCGCCATCTGCGCGCCCGCGATCAGCAGTCCGGGGAGAATGCCCGCCAGGTAAAGTGCCCCGATGGAAGTCGAAATCACGCCGCCCCATACAATCATCAGGATGGACGGCGGAATGATCACGGCCAGCACCGCCGAAACCGCGGTGATGGCGATGGAGAACGACAGGTCGTAGCCTTCCTTGGTCTGCGCATCGATGAAAAGCTTGCTCTGGCTCGCCGCATCGGCGGTCGACGATCCGGAAATGCCCGCGAAAAAAACCGACATTACGACGTTGATCTGGGCCAGCGCCCCGGGCATGCTGCCCACCATGGTGCGCGACAGACGCACCAGCCGGTCGCTGATGCCGCCGATGTTCATCAGGTTCGCGGTCAGCAGGAAAAACGGCACGGCCAGCAGGATGAACGAGTTGTAGGCCTTGAACGTTTCATTGAACAGCACCATCGGCGACAGGCGCGGCTCGAGTACCAACGAGGGCAGGCAAGCCAGGCCCAGCGCAAAGGCCACGGGCACCCGCAAACCCAGAAGCAGAAAAAACGTGCCGAACAGCACGATTGCCGCCATTCCGGGTGTCAGTGCGGCCTGGGTCATTGCGGGTCCTTGGCGGTGAGAATACGGATGTCGGCGACTAATGCCTCGCCGACAAAGATGGCCCAGGTCAACCCGGCGATCGGCCACGCGGCAAAGATGAAGGTCATCGGCAACTCGGCGAGTTCGGATTGCTGGTTCCAGCCGAAACGCACGAACTTGAATCCCCAGTAGATGAACACGCAAGAAAATATCAACACGAACAAGCTCGCAATGATGTGGGATACGGCGTTCGCCTTCGGCGTCAGATCCGGCCACAGATCGACGTCAAGATGCGTACCCTCGCGCACGGCGATCATCGCTCCCAGCATGACCATCCAGATGAACAGGAAGCGCGAGAGTTCCTCGGTCCAGATGTAGGAAGGGATCAGCGCGGTGTAGCGTGAAATGATCTGCAGCGTCACCGGGATGATCAGGATGGCTACCGTGGCAATGAGCAGCCAGTGGAGCAGCTTGAAGTATGAATCGATCAGTTTTTTCATTGGGCGGCCGGGCAAGCAGGGGGCACTCCCTGGAAAATTCCAGGGAGGCCAATCTGTCGGACGGGGGTTACTTGATGCCGAGAATCTTGGTGTGGATCGCGTCGGCGCCGATTTCCTTGGCGTACGCCGCCATCACCGGGTCGACCAGCTTTTGCATTTGCGCGCGATCGGCAAAGGGTATTCTTTTCAGCTTGCCGGCCTTTTCAAGCGCATCGAGCTTGGCGCTGTCCTCGCTGGACTCGATCTGCCGGCCGTAGGCGCCCGCCTCTTTCCCGGCCTTGAGGATTGCGTCCTGCAGATCCTTGGGCAGCTTGGCAAAGGTCTTGCCCGAAAAGCAGACTGGCCGGATGGTGATCGCATGCTGCGTCACATTGAGGTTCGGGCCGACTTCGTAGAACTTCATCGCCTCGACGCCAGCCGCCTCGTTTTCGCCCGCCGCGATCACGCCATTCTGGATGGCGTTGTAGACTTCGTTGTAGGCGATGACCGTAGGCGACATGCCGGCCGCCGCAAAGGTCTTGCTCCAGATCGGAGCGCCCTGCACCCGGACCTTCAAACCCTTCATTTCGACCATATTGCGCACCGGCTTGTTGGCGAAAATATTTCGCGTGCCGCCGCCGGCGTAGCCGATCAGCATAACTTCAGCCTTTTGCGCGACCTCGTCGGCGACTGGCTTGAGCACGTCGGCATCGAGCACCTTGTTCCAGTGATCAAGATCGCGGAACAGGAACGGCGCGTCGATGAACGGCGCTGCCTTGGAAAAGGTCGACATGTGCGCCGGCGATACGATGGCGTAGTCGACCGAAATGCCCTGGTTCATGTAGGCAAAGTAATCCTTTTCCAGTCCCAGTTCGCTGTTGCGGTGGAGAACGAAGTTGATGGGTTTGCCATAGTATTTCTTGACCAGTTCCTCGAACTTCAGCAACGCCTTGTTGAAAGCATGGTCGTCGTTGAACTGGGACGCGCCATGAAGGGTGATGGTTTGGGCAGACGCGCCCACGGAAAACAGCGCCGCCAAAGCGAGCGCGCAAAACCGCACAGCAACCGACGTACGAAATAAAGACATCGCGTTTCTCCCGAGAAAAAACAAAGTGCGCGCAGGCGATCCCGAAAAACGGTGTTATCCGCCCGCACGCAATGGTGTAAACGACCGGTCACTCCCGGGTTGCCGCAGCACGGAAGTGGTCAGGCCGCTTGACCAGTAGCATT
>JAENVZ010000238.1 GCA_016650315.1 Alphaproteobacteria bacterium
ACGGGGGCGTTGCTGGGATTTATGGCCCGGGCAGTAATGTGATCGAAAGCGCCGCCGACGTGCTGCGCCTGCTCGGCCACAACATGCCGCCGGAAGGCCTGGAGGAAGCTGCAGAGTGAGTGAAACCGATCTTACTCGTGCTCCTGCAAAAGCAGGAGCCCAGGGCCACAAGCACGACGCCTGCCAATCTGGGCTCCTGCTTTCGCAGGAGCACGGCGTGCGCACCGACTGGACCCGCGCAGAGATTGCCGCGCTGTTCGACATGCCCTTTGCAGACTTGATGTTTGAGGCGCAGAGCATTCATCGCGCCAATCATCCCCGCAACGAGGTCCAGCTTTCGACGCTGCTGTCGATCAAGACCGGCGGATGCCCGGAAGATTGCGGTTATTGCAACCAGTCCGCGAGCGCACAGAGCGGGTTGAAAGCCGAGAAATTGATGGATGTGCGCGGCGTGTTGCAGGCGGCGGCGCAGGCGAAAGACGCCGGCTCCTCCCGCTTTTGCATGGGCGCTGCATGGCGTAACCCCAAAAACCGTGACATGCCCGCCATCATCGAAATGGTGAAGGGCGTGCGGCAGATGGGCATGGAAACCTGCATGACACTGGGCATGCTGACAAAGCCACAGGCGGACATGCTGGCCGATGCGGGGCTCGATTACTACAACCATAATATCGATACTTCGCCCGAACATTATGAGAAGGTCATCACCACCCGAACTTTCGACGACCGGCTAGAAACACTAGAAAATGTGCGCTCATCCGGCATCAATGTGTGCAGCGGCGGCATCGTCGGCATGGGTGAAACGCGTGAGGACCGCGTCGGTTTCCTCCACGCGCTCGCCACATTGACACATCATCCCGAAAGCGTTCCGATCAACGCGCTGGTGCCAGTCAAAGGCACCGTGCTGGGTGACATGCTGGCCGATACACCACTGGCAAAAATTGACGAGATCGAGTTCGTTCGCACGGTAGCCGTCGCCCGCATCATCATGCCCAGAAGTATGGTGCGCCTGTCCGCCGGTCGGGAAAGCATGTCGAATTCCACGCAGGCGCTATGCTTCATGGCGGGCGCGAACAGCATCTTCACCGGCGACAAGCTGCTGACCACGCCCAATGCGGGCGACAATGCAGATGCGGCGCTATTTACCAAATTGGGAGTCGTTGCCATGCAGTCCGCGCCGCATGGGCATCTGGAAGCGGCGGAGTGACCATTCGACTCAATCGTCATGCTGAACTTGTTTCAGCATCCATCCCGCCTTACGCGCCGTCGGTGCGGGAGGAGAAATGGACCCTGAAACAAGTTCAGGGTGACGGATTGCTTGGAGATGCGACAGAATGAATTGGAGCAAGGTCATCCTCGTTGCGTGGATGACATTTGCCTTTTTGATTATGACCGGGCTCATATTTGGGTTCAGTCAAATGGGTGACTGCTTTCCCGAACCGGTTGAGCTGCGAGCTTGCCTCGATGCAAAGCGAACTGCGGGCAATGTAGTTTTGATAGTGGCAGCGGCCATATATGTGGGCGTGGTCGTGTTGATAATAGGTTGGGGAAAGAAGCGTTAGATGCCAATCACCAAAATCCTTATCGCCAATCGTGGCGAGATCGCCTGTCGTGTCATTCGCACCGCACGCAAGATGGGCATCGCCACCGTTGCTGTCTATTCCGATGCAGACGCTCGTGCGCCGCATGTGCAGATGGCGGACGAAGCGGTGCATATTGGCCCCCCGCCGGCAGCGCAGTCTTATTTGCTGGCCGACAAGATCATTGAGGCATGCAAGACCACTGGCGCCGATGCCGTTCATCCTGGTTACGGCTTCCTGTCGGAGCGTGAAAGCTTCCGCAAGGCGTTGGATGCGGAAGGCATCATCTTTGTCGGCCCTCCCGCCAACGCCATCGCAGCGATGGGCGACAAGATCGAGTCCAAGAAGCTCGCCAAGGCGGCAGGCGTCAATGTTGTTCCCGGTTTTGTCGGCGTGATCGACGATACCGAACATGCCGTCCGTATCTCCAATGAGATCGGCTACCCGGTGATGATGAAGGCATCGGCTGGCGGTGGCGGCAAGGGTATGCGGCTTGCCTATAACGAAAAAGACGTGCGCGAAGGCTTTGAAGCGACCAAGCGTGAGGGCCTTGCCAGCTTTGGCGATGATCGCGTCTTCATCGAAAAGTTCATCGAAAGCCCGCGCCATATCGAAATTCAGATACTGGGCGATCAGCACGGCAATATCGTCTATTTGAATGAGCGCGAATGCTCGATTCAGCGCCGTCACCAAAAGGTCGTCGAGGAAGCACCGTCGCCTTTTGTCAGCCCGGAAATGCGCAAGAAGATGGGCGAGCAGTCCGTCGCACTGGCCCGCGCCGTAGGGTATTTCAGTGCAGGCACGGTCGAACTCATCGTGTCGGGCGCGGACAAGACCGGCGACGGTTTTTTCTTCCTTGAAATGAACACCCGGCTTCAGGTGGAGCATCCGGTGACCGAGCAGATCACAGGCATTGACCTCGTCGAACAGATGATCCGCGTCGCCAATGGTGAAGAACTTTCCTTCCGTCAGGAAGACGTGAAGATCAATGGCTGGTCGATCGAAAACCGCGTCTATGCGGAGGATCCCTATCGTGGCTTCCTGCCATCGACGGGTCGGCTTGTCCGTTACAATCCGCCACTTGCCGCAGAGGGTGTGCGCATCGACGATGGCGTCATGGAGGGGGGCGAGGTCAGCATGTTCTATGACCCGATGATCGCCAAGCTCATCACCTATGCCGATACCCGCATTGAAGCGATCGACAAGCAGATCGATGCGCTGGACCGCTTCGAAATCGAGGGACCGGGCCATAACATTGATTTTCTGTCCGCTTTGATGCAGCATCCACGGTTCCGCGAAGGCGCAATTACAACCGGTTTCATTGCAGAGGAATATCCCGACGGCTTCACAGGCGCGCCCGCCAGCCCTGATTTGCTGCGCCAATTGGCCGCCATTGGCGCCTTTGCCGGTGCGGCACAGGCCGACCGGGCGCGGCGGATCGACGGACAGCTTGGGAAAAGGCTGCGTCCGCCATCTGGCTGGCAAGTGAAGGTCGCAGGTGTCGAGCATGACGTCAGCATTTCAGTCGACGACGTGCTGGTTGACGGGCAGCCGCTGGACATCAGTATGGAATATACGCCGGGTGATCGCCTGATCGATGCAGACGTCGATGGAAAGATGCTCGCTGTGCGTATTGCCTCTATCCGTGCGGGATTCCGCCTGACCGCACATGGCGCCAGCCATGATGTGCGTGTCTTGCCTGCCCATATCGCCCCACATGCCGTCCATATGATTGAAAAGGTGGCACCTGATCTTTCGAAATATCTGCTGTGCCCTATGCCGGGGCTGCTCGTCGCGTTGCATGTAGGCGCAGGCGACAAGGTGGAGGCTGGTCAACCGCTGGCGGTTATAGAAGCGATGAAGATGGAAAATATCCTGCGTGCTGAAAAAGCAGGTGTGGTCAAATCCATCGAAGCGCTGGAAGGAGCAAGCCTTGCTGTGGATGCAGTGATATTGGAACTGGAATAAAAGGTTGGTGGCCATCACTCTCATTGCTTGCCCATCAGGACCAGCCATGACTAATAGGCTGATCGAAGATAAGAATGAGTAGGGGAGTTTATGACCGGTAGCATAGCCCTGGAAAGGCCAGAGCCTACCAGAAAGGAAATCCAGCTCGTCATCGGGGCGTCCTCGCTCGGCACGATTTTCGAATGGTATGATTTCTTCATATACGGCACGCTTGCGCCGATTATCGGCCGGGTTTTCTTTCCAACCGGCAATGCGACGATGGAATTGCTGCTTTCGCTGGCTGGCTTTGCGATTGGTTTTGGGTTTCGTCCATTGGGCGCGGTATTGTTCGGCTATCTTGGCGACAAGCTGGGCCGCAAATATACATTCCTTGTCACCATCACCCTGATGGGTCTGGGTACGGCCGCCATCGGTTTTGTGCCGCCCGTCGCGGCTATCGGCCTTGCTGCGCCCATTATCATCATATTGCTACGCATTGTGCAGGGGCTAGCCCTTGGCGGCGAATATGGCGGTGCGGCGATTTACGTCAGCGAACATGCGCCGGAGGGACGACGCGGCTATTTTACCAGTTTCATCCAGGCAAGCGTTGCAGGCGGATTCATCCTGTCGATCATAGTCGTACTGGGCACGAAATCCATGATGAGCGCGGAAGATTGGGATGCCTGGGGCTGGCGCATACCCTTCATCTTTTCGCTGCTGTTGCTCGCCGTATCGCTCTACATGCGCCTGAAATTGAACGAGAGTCCGGTTTTCAAGGCGATGAAGGAAGCGGGCGAAACTTCAGCCAATCCATTGAAGGAAAGCTTCACTTATCCGGGCAACAAGCGCCGGATATTCGTGGCCTTGTTCGGCATTGCGGCAGGCCTGACCGTCATCTGGTACACCGCCATGTACGGCGTCCTCTTTTTCCTGACCGGTTCGCAGCGTATGGACAATAACACGGCGGAAATCGTCGTAGGCATTGGCGCAATGGCGGGCCTTTTCTGGTTCATATTTTTTGGATGGCTGTCGGACAAGATTGGCCGAAAGAAACTTATTGTCTTTGGTTATATTGCGACGCTTTTGCTATTGTTTCCCTTGTTTCACATGATGGGCAATGCTGCCAACCCTGCCCTTGCGGACGCCGCAAGGCGAGCGCCTATTGTGGTGTCGGGTAGCCATTGTTCATTCAGTCCCTTTGCGAAAGAACAGGCGACAGAGTGCGGCAAGGCGCTTGATCTCTTATCGAAGCGGGGCCTCAGTTATACGACCGTCGAAAATACCGGCCCAGTAAACAAAACCGAAATTCGCATCGGAAATATGGTCGTACCGGAAAATAGTGGCGAGGCGCTGGAGACCGCGCTTGGCGAGGCGGGCTATAATCTCGCAAAAGTTCAGCCATCCGGCAGCAATATTGTCATTATCATCGTGGCTATCCTGATCCTGGGCGCGCTTTCAGGTGCGACCTATGGTCCGGTGGCGGCGCTGTTGTCGGAAATGTTTCCGCCACGCATCCGCTACAGTTCAATGTCGATCCCCTATCATATTGGAACCGGCTATTTTGGCGGATTTCTACCATTGGTCAGTCAGTATATGGTGGCGCGAACGGGCGATCCCTATTCAGGCCTTTGGTACACGTTCGCTATTGTCCTGATGGCTTTGGTCGTGACGGTGTTCGGCCTTCCCGAAACACGGGGCAGGACACTCGACGCCGCTTGCTAGGCGCGCTATCGCATCGGCGATGAACCTGCCTGCATCACCCCTCCGTTTGCGCCTCGACAAAAGCGCGCTTGTTGCCAATTGGCGATGGTTGAAACAACAAAGCGGTAGTGCGGCCTGTGGCGCAGCGATCAAGGCTGACGGTTACGGCACGGATGCGGCAGGCGCTCTGCAGTATTTGGCAGATGCGGGTTGCCGCGATTTTTTCGTTGCGACCTGGGCTGAAGCGTTGGCGTTGTTGCCGCTTGCGAAAGGCCTGTCCCTGTCTGTGTTGCACGGCCTGCGCGAAGAGGACATGCCAGTCGCTCGGCAAGCAGGTATCAAGCCGGTGCTTAACACCGTCCAACAGATACAGCGCTGGAAAGATGCCGGGGGTGGACCATGTGACGTCATGGTGGACACGGGCATTAATCGCCTTGGCCTCAGCATGGATGAGGCGTTGGGGCAGGTGCTGGATGGACTGCAAATCCGTACGTTGATGAGCCATCTTGCTTGTGCTGATACGGATCATCCCTTAAATATGCTGCAACTGGATCGTTTTTCCCGTTTGCGCCCCACCATAAGCGCAGAGCGATACAGCCTGGCCAACAGCGCCGGTATCTGTCTTGGCCGCGACTATGCCTTTGACCTCACGCGACCGGGCCTCGCTCTTTATGGAGGCGTACCGCGCGATGAAGCGCGCGGTCATATTCGTCAGGTCGCATTTCCCGAGGCAGAGATATTACAGCGCAAGACTGTACGGGCAGGGGAGGGCATCGGGTATAACGCTACACTGATGGCTCCGCGTGACATGGAGTTGGCGATCCTCAATATTGGTTATGCTGACGGCTATTTACGTAATTTTTCGAACAAGGGCGCGGCGCTGGCTACCGATGGGACGGTCCTGCCAGTCGCGGGCAGGGTTTCGATGGATCTCCTGATTATCGACGTTTCCATGCAACCGGAGCTGAAAGAAGGGGATTGGGTCACGATTGATTACGTATTGGAACAGGCATCGGCCTTGTCAGGATTGTCCCAATATGAATTGCTGACCGGTCTGGGCGAGCGGTTCGAACGCTATTGGCAATGATCAAGCTGTTCAGGACAGCGCCGCCGCCTGTCTTTGCTTGTCGATGGCGCTCCGCACAGCGATAATCAACTGCGCAATATTTGCCGGCTTACGGATTCTGGTACAATCCTCGAACCTGTTATTGGCGTCGGGCGATTCATAGCCGGTGCAAAATAACACCGGGATGCCGCGAAGTTGAAGCGACTCGGCCAATGGATAAACGGGTGTTCCGTTCAGATTGATATCC
>JAENVZ010000239.1 GCA_016650315.1 Alphaproteobacteria bacterium
CCCTCTCCCCTTCAGGGGAGAGGGAGATTGTTATTGTCTCAGACTGAATCCACCCAAGGTCCCTCCGTCCGCGTGCTGCGCGTGGGCGAGCAGGTGCGACATATCCTGTCGGAAATTCTCATGCGTGGCGATGTGCATGATGTAGTGCTTGCCAGTCATCTGGTGTCTGTCACCGAAGTGCGCATGTCGCCCGATCTGCGCCACGCGACTGTCTTTGTGAAACCGCTGCTGGGCAATGACGAGGATGCTGTGCTCAAGGCCTTGCGCACCCACACCGCTTTTTTCCAGCGCGAAGTCGCGTCGCGGACGAAGCTGAAATATGCCGCTAAAATCAAATTCCTGAGCGATGAAAGTTTCGATCAGGGAGGGCATATCGACCGCCTGCTGCGCGACCCGAAAGTGGCGCGGGATCTGGGCGAAGAAGAGTAAGTACCCCCCACTGGCACGGGATATGGAACAAGGGCGCAACGCCGGAATCCCCGGCTGCCGCCAGCAAAGGCAAAGCATCACAAGCAATCTGCTGACAAAGTCGCCAAAGCGCGCTAACCGACGCGAGTGAATGGCTGGATCATATTGGACAAGCCGCTGGAGCTGGGATCGACCCAGGCGGTGGCGGCGGTGAAACGGGCGCTGCGCGATGGCGGCTATCCCAAGGTAAAGATCGGCCATGGCGGCACGCTCGATCCTCTGGCGACGGGCGTGTTGCCTATTGCGTTGGGCGAAGCGACCAAGCTGGCCGGGCGGATGCTGGATGCATCCAAAATCTATGACTTCACCATATGTTTCGGCGCACAGACCGATACGCTGGATGGCGAAGGGGTAGTGATTGCGACGTCCGATCATCGTCCCTCAATGGCGGAGGTGGAGGCCGTGCTGGCGCGCTTTACCGGGCCGATCGAACAGGTTCCACCGATCTATTCCGCGCTCAAGGTGGATGGGCAGCGTGCATATGACCTTGCGCGAGCAGGGCGGGAGGTGGAGATGAAGACGAGGGCTGTGGTTATTCACGGTCTTTCTATTTGTTATTCCCCTGCCTCCTATCGTCATCCCCGCGAAGGCGGGGATCCATCTCTGGAGTCAATGACCCGGAACAGCGGGCAAGAAATGGATTCCCGCCTTCGCGGGAATGACGAAACAAAGGACGTGACGCTCACCGCCCATGTTTCCAAGGGTACCTATATACGCTCTCTCGCCCGCGACATCGCGTTGGCGCTGGGCACGGTCGGTCACGTCTCCATGCTCCGCCGTACGAAGGCCGGCCCATTCACGCTGGCGCAGGCGATTTCGCTAGACAAATTGGGGGAATGCGGTAAAGGCCGCACCCTTGAAGACATAATCTTGCCGCTTGAGGCGGGGCTGGACGACATCCCGGCTCTTTGCCTCACCCCCGGCCAGGCAAGGCTGATCCATCAGGGTCAGGTCTTGGACGGGATAACCGCAGATGACGGACTTCATTGTGCAAGGTTGGAAAATGTTCCGGTCGCGCTGGTGGAGGTTTCGGACGGAAATGTCCGGGTCGTTCGCGGGTTCAACCTCTAGTTTTTGAAAGGATTACGATGTCGATTACAGCCGAGCGCAAGCAGGAACTGATTACTGAACATGCCCGCACCGAGGGAGACACCGGTTCACCGGAAGTCCAGGTGGCGATCCTGACGGAGCGCATTGTTACTTTGACTGAACATTTCAAAGGGCACCACAAGGACAATCACAGCCGCCGAGGCCTTTTGATGATGGTCAATAAACGTCGCAGCCTGCTCGACTATCTGAAAAAGAAAGACGCAGCACGCTACGGAGAAATTATTGCGAAGCTGGGTCTTCGTAAGTAATAAGGACGGCCCCAGCCTTGGGGCCGTTTCTTTTAGCCCTCGATTGAGGGTGTGCTCCTGCGAAAGCAGGAGCCCAGGGTTTTCGGGCAAGGTGCTTGCGACCCTGGGCTCCTGCTTTCGCAGGAATACGGAAGGGCCGGACCGTAATTCGACGGAATGGCCATGGGGTGCAGATTGACCCCAAAACCGCCGCGGGCCGGGTCTGCCCGCACATAGGCCACCGACTGCATAGGGCAGGCGGAAGGAAGGAAAATCCATGTTTGACGTAAAGAAAGTAGAAATCGAGTGGGGCGGAAAAACCCTGACACTCGAAACGGGCCGTGTTGCCCGTCAGGCGGACGGCGCAGTGCTGGCCACCTATGGCGAAACCGTGGTGCTGTGCGCAGTCACCGCCGCCAAATCCGTGAAGGAAGGGCAGGATTTCTTCCCGCTCACCGTTCACTATCAGGAAAAATTCTCCGCTGCCGGCCGTATTCCCGGCGGCTTTTTCAAGCGTGAGCGCGGTGCGACCGAAAAGGAAACGCTGACCAGCCGCTTGATAGACCGTCCGGTCCGCCCGCTGTTTCCGGAAGGTTTCTATAACGAAATCAATGTGATCGCGCAGGTTCTTTCCTTTGATGGTGAGACTGAGCCCGATATTGTCGCCATGATCGCAGCGTCGGCTGCACTGACCATTTCGGGCGTTCCCTTCATGGGTCCGATCGCGGCGGCGCGCATCGGCTACAAGGATGGCGAATATCAGCTCAACCCTTCACTTGACGAAGTGAAGACTGGTGAACTCGATCTGATTGTCGCTGGCACCTATGACGCGGTGATGATGGTTGAATCCGAAGCGAAAGAGCTTTCGGAAGACATCATGCTCGGCGCGGTCATGTTTGCGCATACCGAATCGAAGAAGGTAATCGAGGCGATCATCAAGCTTGCTGAGAAGGCTGCCAAGGACCCTTGGGAACTGGATGCTGGCGACGACAATTCCGCGATCAAGGCGAAGCTGAAGACGCTGATCGGCAAGAATATTGCTGCGGCCTACAAGTTGACCGACAAGTCGGCACGCTCCAGCGCGCTGAATGAAGCACGGGCGAAGGCCAAGGTCGCGTTCGCCGAAGAAACGCCGCAGACGCAGATGGTCGCCAACAAGCTGATGAAGAAGCTGGAAGCGGAAATCGTCCGTGGCGCCATCCTGAAGGATGGTTCGCGCATCGATGGCCGTACCACGACGCAAATTCGTCCGATCGAGGCGATGGTCGGATTCCTGCCGCGCACCCATGGTTCGGCGCTGTTCACCCGTGGCGAAACGCAGGCAATCTGCACCACCACGCTGGGCACCAAGGACAGCGAGCAGATGATCGATGGCCTGACCGGGCTTTCGTATGAAAACTTCATGTTGCACTATAACTTCCCACCCTATTCGGTTGGTGAAGTTGGCCGCTTTGGCGCGCCGGGCCGTCGTGAAGTGGGTCATGGCAAGCTGGCATGGCGTGCTCTGCACCCTGTGCTGCCGACCAAGGACGAGTTCCCTTATACCATCCGCGTATTGTCCGACATCACCGAATCCAACGGCTCGTCGTCGATGGCAACGGTGTGCGGCGGTTCGCTCTCGATGATGGATGCCGGTGTGCCGTTGAAGCGCCCTGTGTCCGGTATCGCGATGGGCCTGATCCTGGAAGGTAAGGACTTTGCGGTTCTTTCCGACATTCTGGGTGACGAGGATCACCTGGGCGATATGGACTTCAAGGTTGCAGGCACCAGCGAGGGCATTACCAGCCTTCAGATGGACATCAAGATTGCCGGCATCACCGAAGAGATCATGAAGCAGGCGCTGGCGCAGGCCAATGAAGGTCGCGCGCACATTTTGGGCGAAATGGCCAAGGCGCTGGATCATACCCGCTCTGAACTGTCCGCCCATGCCCCGCGCATCGAGACGCTGCAGATCGACAAGTCGAAGATCCGTGAAGTCATCGGCACCGGCGGCAAGGTCATCCGCGAAATCGTCGCGGAAACCGGCGCCAAGGTCGATATCGACGATGAGGGTCTGATCAAGATCAGCTCGTCCGATGTTGCCCAGATCGAAGCCGCGCGGGCCTGGATTCTCGGCATTGTCGAGGAAGCCGAAGTCGGCAAGGTCTATAACGGCAAAGTCGTGAACATGGTCGATTTCGGTGCGTTCGTGAATTTCATGGGCGGCAAGGACGGTCTCGTCCATGTCTCCGAAATTCGCGCCGAGCGCGTCGAGAAGGTCACCGATGTCCTGTCCGAAGGGCAGGAGGTGAAAGTCAAGGTTCTCGAAATCGATCCGCGCGGCAAGGTTCGCCTGTCGATGCGTGTCGTTGATCAGGAAACCGGCGAGGAACTGGAAGATACCCGTCCGCCCCGCGAGGCACGTGAACCGCGTGGTGATCGTGGTCCGCGCCGGGAAGGTGGTCGTGGCGGTGACGGTGGTCGTGGTGGCCGTGGCCCGCGCCGCGACCGTGGCCCCCGGAGCGAAGGCGGCGAGGACGGCGGCGACGCAGGCCTGCCAAGCTTCATCACCCAGGAAGACTGATTCCCGGGCGCACAGCCAGAAAAATAAGAAAGAGGCTCCATTCGGGGCCTCTTTTTTATGTTGGAGGGAAGAAGGCAATACAGCAATCAATCGCTTGGCGAGGACGAAACGGTAAGCTATGACCCATCCCCATGCACAAGACTCTCGTTAAGCCACTCGTCGTCGGCCTGTCGCTCGCCCTCCTCGCCGGATGCGCCACCAGCAAGAACAAGACCGACACCAATTATGTCGCCCGCGACGTCAGCACGTTATATAATGCGGCCAAATACCGGCTGGATCGTGGGCAGTTCAAGATTGCCGCCGCGCTGTTTGATGAGGTTGAGCGCCAGCATCCCTATTCGCCCTGGGCGCGTCGGGCGCAGTTGATGAGCGCGTTCAGCTATTATATGGGCCGCGACTATACCCAGTCGATCCAGTCGGCGCAGCGTTTCCTGTCAATTCATCCGGGTAACAAGGATGCGCCCTATGCCTATTATCTGATCTCCTTGTGCTATTATGAGCAGATTGCGGACGTCACGCGCGATCAGAAGATTACAGAGCAGGCATTGACCTCGCTGGGTGAACTGATCCGCCGCTATCCGCAAAGCCGTTTTGCCGCCGATGCGCGGTTGAAGGTGGATCTGGTCAACGACCATTTGGCGGGCAAGGAAATGGAAGTCGGTCGCTTTTACGAGCGCCGCGGTCAATGGCTGGCTGCTGCGGTCCGTTTCCGCACGGTAATCGACAAATATCAGACGACGACGCATACACCCGAAGCCCTGATGCGGCTGACGGAAAGCTATCTGGCGCTGGGCATTCCGGCAGAAGCGAAAAAGGCGGCGGCGGTACTGGGGGTCAACTATCCGGGCACGAAATGGTACAAGCGCGCCTATGACCTTATCCGGGAACATGCCCCAAGCGCTTAGTGTGCATAGTGCGCTTTCTGATTTCGTCTTTTCGGCGATTGCGGGAATTTTGTGTACTTGCGGCTGGGTGGAACCGTCATGCTGACCAGCCTTTCCATTCGCAATGTCGTGCTGATCGAAGCACTTGATCTGGAATTTGGAGCGGGCCTTGGCGTGCTGACCGGCGAAACCGGGGCGGGCAAGTCGATCCTGCTCGATTCGCTTGGGCTGGCTTTGGGTGCGCGGGCCGATACCGGCTTGGTGCGGCAGGGTGAAGATCGGGCGAATGTCACGGCAACCTTTGTTGAGCCGCGTCTGGATCACCCCTTGCGTGTCGTGCTGGCCGACAATGCTATTGACCTTGAAGCGGGCGAACCTTTGATGATCCGCCGGACATTACGGGCGGACGGGGGTAGTCGCGCCTTTGTCAATGATCAGGCCTGTTCAGCGGGGCTGTTGCGCGAAATAGCGGCTTTCCTGGTGGAGATTCACGGCCAGCATGATGATCGCGGGTTGCTTAATCCACGGGGCCACCGGGCGCTGCTCGATGCATTCGGACGGTGTGATACGGCTGTCGTTGCGTCCGCACATGAGGCGTGGCGCGCTGCTGAAGCCGTACTGAAGCAAGCGCGCGAAGAGATGGAAAATGCCGCCCGCGACCGGGATTTTCTGGAGCATGGCATAGCCGAACTCGCCGCCTTTGATCCGCAGGAAGGGGAGGAAGACGTGTTGGCGTCCGAAAGGTCGGACATGCAGAAGGGCGCGCGCCTTGCTGAAGAACTGGCGACAGTGGGTGATCTCTTGCTTGGTTCCGAAGGCGGCCTCTCTCAATTGCGGCAGGCGGCGCGGCGGCTCGACCGGATGGCGGCGGAACATCCGCTGTTGGCCGAAACGCTTGCCAGCCTGGACCGGGCCATTATTGAAGCGAGTGAGGCAGAAGAAAAGCTGGCTGCTGCCAATGAGGCGCTGAGCTTTGATCCTGCCCGGCTCGATGCCATTGAAACGCGCTTGTTCGACCTGCGCGGTATTGCCCGCAAGCATCGGGTCGATGCCGACCAACTGGCGCCGCTATACAAGGACATGATCGAAAAACTGGCCCGTATGGAGGCGGGTGAAGAGGGGCTTCATCATCTGGAAGCCGACCTTGCGGCGAAGGCGGCGGCTTATCGCATGGCGGCAGAGGCGCTGACGGCGGAACGGCGCAATGCCGCCGGACGGCTCGACCATGCGGTTGCAGCCGAGCTGGCACCGCTGAAGCTGGATACGGCGCGGTTTCGGACACAGGTGGGTGCACTTGATGAAGGTCAGTGGGGACCCAAAGGCGCTGACCGGGTGGAATTCGAGATTTCCACCAATCCCGGCGCGCCATTCGCGCCGCTCATCAAGATCGCATCGGGTGGTGAACTGTCGCGCTTCATTCTGGCGCTGAAGGTTGCACTGGCCGAAGAGGGCGGCGCGGATACCATGATTTTCGACGAAATCGACCGGGGCGTCGGCGGCGCCGTGGCGTCGGCCATCGGCGACCGGCTGGCGCGCCTGTCGGCCGGAAATCAGGTGCTGGTCGTGACGCACAGCCCGCAGGTGGCAGCACGCGGCGGTACGCATATGCTGATCGCCAAGGCAAGCGATGGCATCGTCACCCGGACCGGGGTGTGCGAACTGAATGCTGGCGACCGGCGCGAGGAAATCGCCCGGATGCTGTCGGGCGCGGCGATTACCGATGAAGCGCGGGCGCAGGCTGGACGTTTGCTGGAGGGGGTGTGAAAAATGTTTTTCGTTGGTTTCGAACGCAGGTTCGAGCTTGTCGGGAACTGCAGTCGAGAAGCGTTCTCGATAGGCCTTCTCGACGGGCTCGAAGGCTATTCGAACCAAACGGAGTAGAGAAATGACGACCGAGGCCGATGCCGCCAATGAACTCATGCGGCTGGCGAAGGCCATCGCCCGCCATAACAGGCTTTATCATGCCAACGATGCGCCAGAGATCAGTGACGCGGACTATGACGTGCTGATGCGGCGCAATGCCGAGTTGGAGGCGCTATTCCCGCACTTGATCCGGGAGGACAGCCCATCGCGGCAGGTCGGTGCGGCGATCGAGAGCACGCCATTGCGCAAGGTTCCGCATGAACAGCGGCTCTATTCGCTCGACAATGGCTTTTCGGATGAAGACATTGCCGAATGTATCGCACGTATCCGCCGTTTCCTGAACCTTGGCGAGGATGAGCCTGTCGCCATGACGGCAGAGGACAAGATTGATGGCCTGTCGCTCTCCATTCGGTATGAGGGTGGAAAGCTGGTCCGGGCGGCAACGCGGGGCGACGGGCAGGTGGGGGAGGATGTCACCGCCAATGCCCGGACGATCAGCGACATCCCCGAAAACCTGCCTGATGGCGCACCCGATATTTTTGAGGTCCGGGGCGAGGTCTATATGGCCAAGGCCGATTTTGTCGCGCTGAACGAACGGCAGGCAGAGCAGGGGGGCAAGATATTCGCCAATCCCCGGAATGCGGCGGCCGGGTCGTTGCGCCAGATTGACCCCGCGATTACCGCCGCGCGGCCATTGCGTTTTCTGGCACATGGCTGGGGCGTGGCGAGCCATGTGCCGGGCGATACGCAGATGGCGGTGATGCGTGCGATTGAAGGCTGGAGTATCCCGGTTTCGGAACATTTGCAGCGTTTTAAAAGCGTTGAAACGCTGCTCGCCCATTATCGCGCAATCGAGAAATTGCGCGCTGACTTACCCTATGACATTGATGGCGTCGTTTACAAGGTTGACCGGCTCGATTGGCAGGCGCGGCTGGGTTTCGTTGCCAAGGCGCCGCGCTGGGCACTGGCGCATAAATTTCCTGCTGAAAAGGCGCAGACGACTCTGTTGCGGATCGATGCGCAGGTCGGGCGTACGGGCAAGATCACGCCGGTCGGGCGGTTACAGCCTGTCACCGTTGGCGGCGTGGTCGTGTCCAATGTCACCCTGCACAATATGGACGAGATTGCGCGGCTCGGCCTGCGTGAAAATGACCGCATTGTCGTGCAACGGGCGGGTGACGTCATTCCGCAAGTCGTTGAAAATCTTACCCGCGACGAACCAGGTGGACCATGGTCCTTCAATGAAAAATGCCCCGATTGCGGATCGGAAGCCGTCCGGGAAGAGGGCGAGGTCGATTATCGCTGCACTGGCGGCCTCATCTGCCGTGCGCAGCGGGTGCAACGCCTGATCCATTTCGTCAGTCGTGGCGCGATGGACATCGATGGTCTGGGTGAAAAAAGCGTTCAGGAATTCTTCGACCTGGGTTGGCTGGAAAGCCCCGCCGACATTTTCAGGCTACATCTGCGGCGGTCGGCGTTGATCGGGCGTGAGGGGTGGCAGGAAAAATCGGTCGACAATCTGTTCGCCGCTATCGAGGCCCACCGGGAACCTGATGCGGGGCGTTTTCTTTTTGGTTTGGGCATCCGCCATGTCGGTTCAGTGACTGCGCGCGATTTGATCAAGGCATTCAAAACAGTCGAAAAGCTGGCAGAGGTCGCGGTTACAGCGCACGATGACGATTCGGCTCGGGACGAGATCGTTGCGATTGACGGTATTGGGCCCATTGTCGCCAAGGCGCTGGCCGATTTCTTCCACGAACCGCATAATCGCGCCGTCTGGGATGATTTGCTAAGCGAGGTGCGCCCGCAAACCTATGTGTCCCATGTCCGCGAATCGGAACTGACGGGAAAAACCGTTGTGTTTACAGGCAAGCTGGAAACCATGAGCCGCGATGAAGCAAAGGCGCAAGCCGAAGCGCTGGGGGCCAAGTCAGCGGGATCTGTTTCGGCCAAAACGGACCTTGTCGTCGCAGGTCCTGGCGCGGGATCGAAGCTGAAAAAAGCGGCGGAACTGGGTTTAAGAGTGATCGATGAAGCCGCTTGGGCAAAGATTGTCGCTGAAGCCAGCGACAACATCTGATTTGCTCCGTTTTGCGGAGGATTATTTCTCAGTCATCCAATTGAAATTTACTCATATTTTACGTTTTCAATGCATTTTCGGCTGTGTGGGAAAAAGGACTAGGCATTTTTGCCATTTTTCCGCTGAGGTTTGCGATCTATATGTCGTTGATTAACCAACATTCTTTGCATGGGACTTCCGTGGATGCGGCTGCGAAAGCGGGGGATGAGCATCGGCAATCCGAGAGACAGGTCGTCACCGTCCGCTGGGTAGCCAAGCTTACCGCCGCTAACGGTCAGGAACTTTGCCTTATCCGTAATATTTCTGCGGGCGGGGTTATGGCCAATGTCTATTCCTCGCATGAGTTAGGTGAAAAAATCAGCCTGGAAATCCGGTCAGGGCAGCAACTGGACGGTGAAATCATGTGGATGCGCGATGGCTGCATCGGCGTTCACTTTTTCAGTGATGTCGATATCGCAGAGATGCTGAAGACGGCGTCGAGCGACAGGAAAGGCCTGCGCGTGCGACCGCCGCGGATAGAGGTTTACGGCAGTGCGAATATAAAGGTTGGTTCGCGGACATATTGCGTGGATCTGTGTGATCTGTCTCAAGGCGGGGTGAAGGTGACGTTGCCAGAGCCGATTGAGCCGGGCAATGAAGTGGTTGTGTCGATCACTGGCCTGGAAGACCGTAAAAGCTTGATTCGTTGGCAACGGAATGGTCGCGCGGGTCTGTCTTTCGTTCGGCCGATTTCCTTTGAACTGCTTGTCGAATGGTTGAGCGCCCAACTTAATGCAGACAGTATTGTCTCAGAGAGCTGATTATCACCGGGTTGTGCCGGAAGGGTCGGTAAACCACCACATGACGCTTACACTGAACGGTGTCCAGATGCCGACCCGTACGCCGATGCTGCGAAGCTGTGCACCAGTCCAGTTATTACAAGTCTGCAACAGATTGTAGTGGCCGTTTGATTCATAAAATATGTCCGCCGGACCATAGCCTTTGACCGGCTGTGTCCGGCCTTTCTCATCCAGTCTGAAAAATCCTTCAATCTGCTGTACCAGTCGCCCATATTGCGCCTTGCTGATCACGACGGGGCGCATATCCGGCCCTGGCGCTGGATCGTGAACATAATCGACATGCAGCAGTGTGTGCCGGCTAAAAAGCAGAGACTTGGCAACAATGGAAATCCGAAGATCGGACCAGGTCGGCGTTTTGAGGTAAAAATTCCGTTCCCCCCAGCCGAACAGGAGGTGGTCGGATGCCCCATATCGCGGGTTGGGAAGATGCTCGGCCTTCACCACTGTGCGCCAATCCTGCACATCATTGACCGTTGGCACGACGATGCCTGTGTGAATGCCATTGCTATAGACAAAAATCTGGACGCCCTGACGGGGCTCGACCCAGTCATTATTGGCCGGCAGGAGCGATCCGGCCAGCGCCAGACCCAGATAGGAGGCGATCAGGGCCAGAGCGATAACGAGTGTACGGACAGCCACACGGCCAGCGGCCCTGACAATGACAAAAAGGCGGCGGGTCCTGGCTCCACTCGATATTGGCATGGAGAAATGCTATATAGAGGCAAAGGTTATGCATATGAAAAAAGCTATGCAGCGCCCTGTGGACGCGGCGTCTGATTGGACTATTCCGCAGAACTGGTCTCATTTCAGTGAGCAGGACCATGTTACTTGGGACAGGCTGTTCGCCCGACAATGCAAATTATTGCCCGGTCGCGCCAGCGAGGCCTTTTTGCGCGGGCTGGATGTCTTGCACCTTGCCCGGCCCGGCATTCCTGATTTTGAGGAATTGTCGGAACGGTTGATGCGGGCGACGGGTTGGCAAGTGGTGGCGGTGCCGGGCCTCGTCCCTGATGACGTGTTCTTCGAGCATCTTGCCAACCGCCGTTTTGTATCGGGTAATTTCATCCGCCGGCCCGATCAGCTCGATTACCTGCAGGAGCCCGATGTTTTTCATGATGTTTTCGGCCATGTGCCGTTGCTCGCCGATCCGGTGTTCGCCGACTATATGCAGGCCTATGGGCGCGGTGGCTTGCGCAGCCTGAAATATGGGGCGCTGCACCGGCTTTCGCGCCTGTACTGGTACACGGTGGAGTTCGGCCTGGTGCAGGAAAAGGGCGCATTGCGCATCTATGGTGCGGGCATCGTGTCGAGCCATGGCGAAAGCATTTTCGCACTGGACGATCCCAGCCCCAACCGCATCATGTTCGATTTGAAGCGTGTTATGCGGACAGCCTATAGCATCGACGATTATCAGCAGAATTATTTCATCCTGCCCAGCTTCGATGAATTGTTGCGCGTGACGGTGGAATCCGATTTTGCACCGCTCTATGCCGAACTCGACGGACTACCCGACATTCACATAGCGCAAATTACGGAGGGGGACGAAGTCATCACTCTTGGCTCGCAGGTTTATGCGACGGGAAAAATTGCTAGCGCGGATTGAGTTTTCTGAAACCCGGCGAGCATTACCTCACCAACTGCCGAAACCGGGCGCTTCGCCGTTATGTCCTATCAGTATCCGCATTGGTCGCTTCCAGCCAATGGCTTTGCGTTTGCGCAGGCGCAGGGTCGGCCACTGACCATTGTCGATCCGGTCGGCAAGGCGCAGCCCCTCCCGGCGATATGCCGCAAGCACGCGATCGGCTTGGGACTCCAGTAGTCCCGCAAGGATCAATGTGCCTCCCTCGGGCAAAATCGCGGCAAGCGATGGCGCAAGTTCGATCAACGGTCCTGCCAATATGTTGGCGATAACCAAATCATAGGGTGCGCGCCGCGCAATGACAGGATGGTCGGCCCCCGCCGCCGCGACAAGCGTAAGTCTACCTGGGCCCATGCCCAAAGGAATGCTGTTTATTCCTGCGTTTTCCGCCGTCACATCGACAGCGACGGAATCAATGTCGGATGCCGTCGCGTAAGCGCGCGGCCATAAATGCATGGCGGCGAAGGCGAGGATGCCCGTACCGGTCCCGATATCGCAGATCGTGTCAAAACGTTCGCCCAGCCGCCTCGTCCGGTCAAGCATCAGCAGGCACCCTTCGGTGGTTTCATGCTGACCCGTGCCAAAAGCCTGTCCCGCGCCGATCAGAAACGCTTTCTTCCCTTCCGGTACGGTGTCATCGGGCATGTTGTGCACAAAGAAGCGTCCGGCGATGACCGGTTCCAGGCCTTGCTGGCTTAGCGTTACCCAGTCTTCATCAGGCAGTTTTTCAAGCATGGGCTTTGTATTTCGTGCACTTGGCACCAATGAGCGGATCGCACGGATGGCGGCGGCATTGGGTTTGCCCTCGAAATAGGACTCCAACCGCCATTCATTCGGGCTGCTTTCATCTGGTTCGCTGGTCATGAGCACTGGGGGTGGATTCATCAGCGCCAGCGGTTCGATTTCAAGCGCGAGTGCTTCGGCTTCCGCCCGTGTGCAGGGCAGCGTCAGTTTCCAGCTTTCACTATTCTGTTTTTGTATTGGCATTCGTCCCGATAACGGAGCGGGATGTAATATCAAAGCTCCTTCAGGCGACGCGCTTGCTGAATTCGGCTGATGCTTCGCGCAGACTGCTGAGCTTGCCTTCCACGCTGCTGAAACCACGTTCCAGTTCGTCGATTTCCGATGCGACCACGTCAGTATCCTGACGGATAGCGGAAATCGTGGCGGACATCGAGTCGGCGGCCAGCGCCGTTTCATCGACGGCTGCGGTGATCATGGTGACGGTCTGCGCCTGCGCATCCATCGCTTGCCGGATACGATTGGCCGACGCCTGCACCTCATTCACGGTTTCGCGGATGCGTTCATTGGTATCGACCGATTGCTGCGTTGCGGACTGGATGGTGCTGATCTTGGCGGCAATGTCGTCGGTTGCACGTGCTGTCTGGTTGGCAAGGCTCTTGACCTCTTGTGCAACGACAGCAAAACCGCGTCCGGCATCCCCCGCTCTGGCTGCTTCGATGGTGGCGTTAAGGGCCAGCAAATTGGTCTGTCCGGCAATATCGCGGATCAGGCCGAGGATGGATTCAATCGATTGGGCATGTTCCGACAGAGTTGTCGACATGGCCACGGCGTCGCGCGCTTGGTTGGAGGCGCGCATGGCAACTTCGGCGGCGCTTTCCACCTCGTTGCGGGCGTCTTCGATGGCGCGGATCAGGCCAGCGGACGTCTGTGCGGCCTCACGCATGGCAAGCGCGGATTGTTCGGCGGCAGCCGCTACTTCGGATGCTTTGCCCAGCATGCCGCGCGTTGCCGCGGACGCATCCTTTGCCTGTTCGCGCAAGCCTTCGCCCAGTTTTGAGGCACCATCGACCTCACTCGCAATTTTTTGTTGGAAGAGGGCACTGTTATGATACCGCAATTCCTCTTCATGTTGCGCCCGATCGTCGGCGAGTATGGAGCACATGATCTCTGCTTCGATTACGGATATACGCAACACAGCAGTGGCAAGGCGGCAGGCGCGTGCCGGGTCATTGCTATTGCGGGTTATAATCTCCTGCATCGTATATTCATGGGCGGTTGAAAGGCACCCCAGAACGATGCGCAGGGGAATGTTTTTTCTGAGCGCAAAGCGGGCAAAACGACGCGCCATGTCTGCCCAGCCTTCATTGCCGAAATCGAGATATTTTTTCTTGGCATATTCCATGCCGTTCTGGATGGATGCGTTGGTTTGTTCCCGCGTCGAACTATGCTTCAGGCTGGTGCGCTCGGTAAGGATTTGCCAGAAGACAGTGGCTGATTTTAGCCCGCCATCGTCGAAATGGTCGTAAATTTCGCGCGCATATTCACGCAAAGTGCCCTCAGGATCGTAATCCTTTACTCGCTCTTGCATGGCGACGTCGGATTTCACCCGGTGTGGCATGGTGTACGGCCTTCCAATATACTGACCCTGTCTGGTCGCTAATGCGCTATCCCCACACCATATATCGGCAGATGGTTAATCATCTCTTATAATGAACTGCCATTTTGTGTTCAGCCTTCGGAAAAAAGCATGGGAATTTTGGGGGACGCGTATATGTCCCGCGCATTGCTTCCAGCCATTTGCATGTTGCGGACTTTGCGCTAAACGGGCCGGGATTCGAGATGGAAACAGGGGTATAATAATGGCGCGACCGCATAATCGCCCGCTTTCGCCGCATTTGAGCATCTGGAAATGGGGGCCGCACATGCTGGTGTCCATTTTGCACCGCGTGACTGGCGACGGTCTGGCCGTTGTAGGCGCGATGGGCCTTGTCTGGTGGCTGCTGGCTGCGGCATCCGGCAAGGAAGCCTATGACCAGTTTGTGACCTGTGCGACGTCCATTCCGGGCTATATCGTCATGGTTGGCCTGACATGGGCCTTTTTTCAGCATCTTTTTTCTGGTCTGCGCCATTTTGTGCTGGATACCGGCGCTGGCTATGACCTCAAGACCAACAAAATGTGGTCGATCATCATTCCCGTTGCCGCGGTTGCCGTGACCGGGGTGCTTTGGCTTTACATTTTTTCGAGGAGCATCTGATGGGCACAGGTACCGAACTTGGCCGCGTTCGTGGCCTGGGTTCCGCGCGCGCGGGCTCGCATCACTGGATCAATCAGCGGGTTACCGCGGTTGGCAATCTTATCCTCGTCCCCTGGCTGATTTTCAGCATCATGCGCTTGCCGGGATTCGATTATGCGCAGGTTATTGCGTGGGCCGCCGAACCGCTGGTTGCCGTGCCGTTGATGTTGATGCTGGTCAGCATTTTCTACCACCTGCGTCTTGGTCTGCAGGTGCTGATCGAGGACTATGTGCATGACGAAGCGTTGAAGTTCGGCGCGATCCTGATTCTTAACTTCTACGCCATCGGCGGCGCGGCACTTGGCCTGTTCGCTGTTGCTAAAATCGCATTTTCGGGGGCATCGGCATAATGCCAAATTCATCTTCAAACGCCGCTTACAAGATCATCGACCATATCTATGACACGGTCGTTGTCGGCGCGGGCGGTTCGGGCCTGCGCGCGACCATGGGCAGCGCCGAGGCGGGCCTCAAGACGGCCTGCATAACCAAGGTGTTTCCAACGCGCAGCCACACCGTCGCGGCGCAGGGCGGCATTGCTGCCAGCCTTGGCAACAACAGTCCTGACCACTGGACGTGGCACATGTACGACACCGTCAAGGGGTCGGACTGGCTCGGCGACCAGGATGCGATTGAATATATGGTGCGCGAAGCACCCGCGGCCGTTTACGAGCTGGAACATGCAGGCGTGCCGTTCAGCCGCAATGCAGAGGGCACCATATATCAGCGCCCCTTTGGCGGTCACATGCAGAATATGGGGGCTGGCCCGCCAGTGCAGCGCACCTGCGCCGCCGCCGACCGTACCGGCCATGCGATGCTTCACGCGCTCTATCAACAGAGCCTGAAATACGATGCGGATTTCTACATCGAATATTTTGCCATCGACCTTATCATGGAAGACGGCGAGTGCCGGGGCGTGATTGCGCTCTGCATGGAGGATGGCTCTATCCACCGTTTCAAGAGCCACGCCGTTGTACTGGCGACGGGCGGCTATGGCCGGGCCTATTTCTCCGCCACATCTGCGCACACCTGCACGGGCGATGGCGGCGGCATGGTGCTGCGCGCCGGACTCCCGCTTCAGGACCTTGAGTTCGTCCAGTTCCACCCGACCGGCATTTACGGCGCAGGCGTACTCATTACCGAGGGCGCGCGCGGTGAGGGCGGCTATCTGACCAATTCGGAAGGTGAGCGCTTCATGGAGCGTTATGCGCCTTCGGCCAAGGACCTTGCCAGCCGCGACGTGGTGTCGCGTTCCATGGCGATGGAAATGCGCGAAGGGCGCGGTGTTGGCCCGAACAAGGACCATATCTATCTGCATCTCGACCATATCGACCCGAAAATCCTGGCAGAACGTCTGCCGGGCATCACCGAAAGCGGCAAGATTTTTGCGGGCGTCGACCTGACTCGCCAGCCGCTGCCGGTCTGCCCGACGGTCCACTATAATATGGGCGGCATTCCCTGTAATTATCATGGACAGGTCGTCACCAAGATGGGTGACGATCCAGAAGTCGTGGTGCAGGGCCTTTATGCCGTGGGCGAAGCGGCCTGCGTGTCGGTCCATGGCGCCAACCGGCTTGGTTCCAACTCGCTGATCGACCTCGTGGTCTTTGGCCGCGCGACGGGCCTGCATCTCAAGGAGACTATCAAGCCGGGCACGCCGCACAAGCCGCTAGCTACGGATTCGGCAGACTTCGCGCTTGGACGCCTCGACAAGTTCCGCCACGCCAAGGGTGGGTCGCCGACTGCGGAGGTGCGTCTCGACATGCAGCGGACGATGCAGAAGCACGCCGCCGTGTTCCGCGATACCGCGCTGCTGTCCGAAGGCGTCGAACTGATGCAGAAGGTCAACAAGCGGATGCAGGATGTTGCCGTTTCCGACCGCTCGCTGATCTGGAACACGGACCTTATCGAAACGCTTGAACTCGATAACCTAATGGCTCAGGCGGTCTGCACGATCGAAGGCGCCAACAACCGCAAGGAATCGCGCGGCGCCCACGCGCATGAGGACTTCCCCGACCGCGACGATGCAAACTGGATGAAGCACACGATCAGCTGGTTCGAAGGCTGGGGCGGTTCAGGTGGCAAGGTCACCCTCGATTTCCGCCCGGTCCACGATTATACGCTGACCGACGAGGCGGAATATATCAAGCCGAAGGCGCGGGTGTATTGATGCAGGGAATTGCGAGGCATAGTGGCGCTCGCAATTCCACCCCGGTCGTGCTGGCCGGGGAGGGTGAGTTAGCTGTACCGCTCCGCCGTTGAGCGAATAAGCGCGATCATGTTGGGAATACCCTGCGTCCGGTTGGAACTGAGCTGGTTCCGTAGGTCGAACGGGGCAAGCGCGTCCGCAATGTTGGTAGCAAGGATTTCCGCAGGTTGCCGATCCTGCACCGCTAACAGGACCAGCGCAATGATACCCTTGGTGATCGCGGCGTTGCTGTCGGCCAGGAAGTGTAGCGCGCCGTCATCGCGGACCGTGGGATAGACCCAGACGGCAGCCGAACAGCCGCGCACCAGTGTCGCATCGGTCTTGAGCGCGTCGGGCATGGATTCCAGTCCTTTGCCCAGGTCGATCAGCAACCGATAGCGGTCGTCTGCTTCCAGAAATTCATATTCGTCGAATAGGTCGGTTAGCGCGTTCATAGGGGCGAGATAATCATTCATTGCGCTTTTGTCGAAGGGCATTTGCTTTGCCTTGGGAGAGTCAGGCTTTGCCCTGCATCATGTCCTGATGCACATGGCCATATCCATAAAAAAGGGGCCAAAAAGGCCCCTTTTCCATTAACATTTGTATAGGTTTCAGCCGCCGTTGAAGTTGATCATGCAGTACAGCATCGCGATCGACAGCAGCGTGTTGGTGCGCGAAAACAGCATCGCGGTCCGGGCTGACTTTGCTTTCGACGCATCATCAGCTTCGACAAGACCAAGTGCGCGCTTTTGGTTTGGCCAGATCACGAACCAGACGTTGAATGCCATGATCAAGGCCAGCCACATACCGATACCGATCAGGCGATAGGGGTCCTGCAACGTCATCGCTTCATGCGCATAGCCTGCCAGAAACGCGACAACCAGGCCCGTCAGCACTGTCAATGCCGCAGCCCAGCGGAAATAGAACAGGGCGCTAGGCGCGATGAACTTGGATACGCCCGGCTTCAATTCGGCAGGAACCTTGGGCATGGTTGGAATCTGGACGAAGTTGAAATAATAGAGCAATCCGATCCAGGTGATGCCGAAAAACAGATGCAGCCAGCGCAATATGCCCTGCGTCATTTCGGCGTTGGCGGGCACGGTGAAAATGATCACCAGCGCAAGAATAAGCCCTGCGATCATCGTGAGATTCAAATTTTCGAGTATTTTTCCCATTTCGCTCCCCTGGGTTGCCGACCGGGCCCTCCTGGCCGACTTAACTATATAATTCTACGCGAATAATAGGGGCGTGTCACACCCTAATTCGGCTTCCGTAACAATGTGACCGATGCCACGGTGATTGAACCATTTGCGGTTACGACCGTTTCCCAACCATCTTCTAAATCGGAAAAGGAGCGATATTCCATGTCTTTTGTATTGCCTGCACTTCCCTATGCCATACATGCCTTTGGTGAGATCATATCCGAGGAAACCTTCAGCTATCATCATGGCATGCACCACAATGCGTATGTGGTAAAAGCCAATGAACTTGTTCCACAGGCTGGCCTTGAAGGAGCAAGCCTGTCTCATGCGATCAAGTCTGCCAAGGAAATGGGGAAGGCAGACCTGTTCAATCAGCTTGGCCAGATATGGAACCACAGCTTCTATTGGCTGGGTCTGAGCCCGGAAAAGCAGAAGCCGACGGGCATGCTGAAAGACATGATCAAGCGCGATTTCGGCAGCACTGATGACATGCTGGCGAAGTTCAAGGCGGAGGCCGTGGGTCATTTCGCCAGCGGCTGGACCTGGTTGATCCTGAATAACGGTACGCTGGAGATTACGTCCCTGCACGATGCCGACACCCCGGTCGCGCATGAGGGCATGAAGCCGTTGCTGACGCTCGATGTGTGGGAGCATGCCTATTATGTCGATTATCGCAATGCGCGCCCCGACTATGTCGATGCGCTGCTGAAAAATGCGATCAACTGGGAATTCGTCGCACGGAATTTGGATGGCGAGGGAGTCAGTCGCGCCGATCAGCCGGGTTGATATTGGGAAGGGGCCGTGTTTCGAACTTGCCCCCTTCACTCAACATCCGTTTGTGTCGAGCCCTTCGACTGCCTGCAAGGCAGGCGCTCAGGATAAACTTCAGCCTTTGGCTGAAGTCGAGACACATTCGCGCCAAGCAAGCGTCCCTCGACTTCGCTCGGGACGAATGGGTTTGATGGATACGTTGTAGCATCACCCCTGCGGCGGCAGCGTTTCGCCGATTTCCTCGCTGTCGACCTTGTCACCGATGTCCAGCCCGTGACGCAGCAGCATCGGTATATTGGCTAGGGCGAAGAGGAAGGACAGGCCGGTTACCGCCCAGACTTTCAATGTCAGCCATGTGTCGAACGTCAGAGATGCGCGCATCCCTTCGTTCAAAAGCGCCATAAAGGCGAAAAACAAGGCCCAGTTGCGCGACAGCTTCAACCAGCCTGTTTCGTCCAGCCCGTCATAGGCCGCCTGCAACAGGTATTTGAGCAGCGGCTTTCCCTTTGCCAGACCGCCAAACAGCATCAGCGCGAAAAATGTGTAGATCACGGTGGGCTTGATCTGGATGAAGTGCTCATCATGGAAATAAATGGTAAGGCTGCCAAAGCCCAGCACCAGCACCGCCGATAGCCAGAGCATCGGCGATACCTTGCCCAGCTTCACTTTGGACAGGATGACCGCCACGACGATGGCCGCCATGAAAGCCGCCGTGCCCACGATGATTCCCACAAATTTATAGGTAAGGAAAAAGACCAGAAGCGGCCCAAAGTCGAGTAGCAGGCCGATATTGCCATGCTGTTTTTTCGGTGTCTGTTGGGTGTCAGTCATAGGCTGTTCCGGCAATCGCTCTGGCTAGTTCGTGGGCGTCGAAGGGGCGGAGATCGTCAATGGTTTCTCCAACCCCAATGGCGTGGATAGGGAGTTTGTATTTTTCCGCCGCAGCCACCAATACGCCCCCGCGCGCTGTGCCGTCCAGCTTTGTCATGACAAGGCCGGTGACGCCCGCCATCTCCTGAAATACCTCGATCTGGGAAAGGGCATTCTGCCCGGTCGTGGCGTCGAGCACCAGCACGACATCATGCGGCGCGGCTGGATTGAGCCGCCCCAGTACGCGGCGGATCTTGGCCAGTTCGTCCATCAGTTCGCGTTTGTTTTGCAACCGTCCGGCGGTATCGACAATCAACACATCAATGCCCGTCGCGGTGGCCTGTTTCACCGCCTCATAGACAATACCTGCCGCATCGCCGCCTTCCTTGCCGGTGACGATGGGAACGCCCAGACGTTCGGCCCAGACCTTGAGCTGCCCGATGGCGGCCGCGCGGAACGTATCGCCTGCGGCCAGCATCACGCCATAATCCTGCTCCTGGAAAAGATGCGCGAGCTTGGCAATCGTGGTGGTCTTGCCAGAACCATTGACGCCGATCACCAATATGACCTGCGGGCGAGGGAATGCCTCTATTTCCAGCGGCTTGGCGATGGGTTCAAGCACCTGTGCGATTTCCTCGGCGACGATTTCGCGCACATAATCCTCGGTCAGTTCCTTGTTGAACCGGCCCTTGGCCAAGCGTTCACGGATACGTCCCGCCATGGCCGGACCAAGATCAGAGAGGATCAGTGCTTCCTCGATCTCATCCAGCGTATCGTCATCAAGTGCGGCCTTGGTGAACAGGCCGGTCAAATTTTCGCTCAGGCGGTCGGAGGTGCGGCGGA
>JAENVZ010000240.1 GCA_016650315.1 Alphaproteobacteria bacterium
CTGCGCAGGCAGGAGTCCAGGGTGGGGTTGAGCTTCGCTGCTCTGGGCTCCTGCCTGCGCAGGAGCACTGGGGACGACGATATTTTGTTTCACCAGCCATCTGGCCAGCTTCGCCACGCGGTCGACCTTGTCGGCGACCGTGCCCAGCTTTTCGTGGAAGATGATGCGGTCGAGTTTTTTCGCGTGCTCCGCGAGGCTGGTCTTCCTGTCCTGTTCCCAGAAGAAACGGGCATCGGACAGGCGCGCGGCGAGGACCTTCTGGTTGCCCGCGACAATGGCTTTGCCGCCGTCATGCGCGTCGATGTTCGCCGTGCAGATGAAGGCAGGGGCGAGCTTGCCGTTCGCGTTCTGCACCGCAAAATATTTCTGGTTGGTGCGCATGGTGAGCTGGATCACCTCTGGCGGGACATCCAGAAACGCCGGGTCAAAATGGCCGAGCAGCGGCACGGGCCATTCGGTAAGGCCCGCGTTTTCTGCGACCAGCCCCTTGTCTTCAACGAGCGTCAGGCCAGCGGCGGATGCGGCAGCTTTTGCCTTTTCTTCAATGAGTTGCTGGCGTTCCTTCTGATCCACGATCACATGGCAGAGGCGCAGCTTTTCGGCATAGTCGCCCGCATTGCCGATGGTGATCTGGCCCGGATGATGGAAGCGATGGCCAACGGTGGCGCTGCCGGAGCGGATGCCGTCGATTTCGCAGTCCACCACATCGTCACCCAGCAGCGCAATGATGCCTTGCAGCGGGCGAACCCAGCGCAGGCTTTCGGTGGTCTGGCTGGCCTTGCCCCAGCGCATCGACTTGGGCCATGGAAAGGCGCGGACGATGGCGGGCACGATCTCTGCAATCACTTCGGCAGTGGCGCGACCCGGCTTTTCGATGACGGCGAAGAGGATCGCATTGCCCTTATTGTCCGCACGCTCGACAAGCTGGTCGCGGGTGAGGCCAGTGGAGCGCAGGAAGCCTTCGAGTGCCTGCGCGGGGGCGTCGGCGCGGGGGCCTTTACGTTCTTCCGTCACCGCTTGCGTTTGCAGCGGGAGGCCGTGAGCGATCAGCGCAAGGCGGCGGGGCGTGACGTAATGTGTCAGGCCTTCCGCCTTCAATCCCGCCTCGGCCAGTTTTTCGGCGAACATGCGGGCGAGGTCTTCCGACGCCTTCGCCTGCATACGCGCGGGAATTTCTTCGCTGAGGAGTTCGAGGAGGAAGTCAGTCATGATAATTCCTCCCCAATATCCGTTGGTTTCGAGCGAAGGTTCGAGCGCAGCCGAGAACCGTAGTCGAGAAAGGGTCGCACGCAAGGGGTTCTCGACGGACGCATCTCGACAGGCTCGATGCTGCTCGAACTGAACGGTTGGGTATCGGCCAGAATCATTCCGCCCACCCGTTCTTGTGCATCCATGCCTCACACGATCCTTTGGCAAGATCGCGGACGCGGCCCATATAGGCGGCGCGTTCGGCAACGGAGATCACACCGCGGGCCTGAAGCAGGTTGAAGATGTGGCTGGCCTCTATCGCCTGATCGTAGGCGGGGAGCGGCAGGTCCTGCGCGATGCAGTTCTTGCACTCGACCTCTGCATCGCGGAACCATTGGAACAGCTTGTCGGTGTCGGCGACCTCGAAATTCCACCTGGAGAATTGCTTTTCGTTTTCAAGGAACACCTCGCCATAGGTGACGCCCTGATCGTTGAAGGCGAGATCATAGACGCTGTCGACGCCCTGAATATACATGGCGAGGCGTTCAAGGCCGTAGGTGAGTTCGCCCGCAACCGGCTTGCAATCGAAACCGCCCATTTGCTGAAAATAGGTGAATTGCGTCACCTCCATGCCGTCACACCAGACTTCCCAGCCAAGGCCCCATGCGCCGAGCGTCGGGCTTTCCCAGTCATCCTCGACAAAGCGGATGTCGTGGAGCAGTGGGTCGATGCCGATTTCCGCAAGGCTGCCCAGATAGAGCGCCTGAAGGTCCGGCGGCGATGGCTTCATGATGACCTGATACTGGTAATAATGCTGCAGCCGGTTGGGGTTTTCGCCATAGCGGCCATCGGTCGGACGGCGGCTGGGCTGCACATAGGCGCAGTTCCATGTGTCAGGGCCAAGTGCGCGCAGCGTGGTGGCCGGGTGAAAGGTGCCCGCGCCCACGCGCATGTCATAGGGCTGCAGAATCACACAGCCCTGCCTGCTCCAATAGGCATGGAGAGTCAGGATCAGGTCTTGAAAACTCAGGGGTTTCTTTTCGCCCACCCGCATTCGCCTTCGCATGCGCAACAGAAATGACTTTTCGCGCGCCGCTTTGGCGCATGGCGGGCGGCGGGTCAAGCAACGCGATCACTTGGGCAGGTGAAAGCAGCCATAAAAGTCCTTGATTGCTGGTATGTCCGCGATAGACCGACGCAATTGCACTTTCCGCGCATACAGGAACCGATCCTTCATGAAATTTCCTGCTCCCGCCTTCATGCTGGCTTTCACCCTTGCCCTTTCGGCCTGTGCAAGCGCGCCCATTGCGCCGCCGCAAACGGTCGATCCGGCCAGCGCCGATCCCGCGCTCTGGGTGGTGAAAGATAAAGATACGTCCATCTATCTGTTCGGAACCGTTCATGTGATGAAACCCGGAACGGTGTGGTTCGACGATGAAATCCTCGCGGCATTCGACAAGTCAAACACGCTGGTGACGGAAATTATCGAACCGGAACCCGGAACAATGAGCACAAAGGTCGCATCGCTTGCGCTCGACCCCGAAGGGCCGCCGCTCAGTGAAAAACTGGCCCCGGATGCCAGAACCAAATATTTGGCGGCGATGACCACCATTGGCATCCCTTATCAGGCGCTGGAGCGGTACAAGCCGTGGATGGTGGGCATCACGCTGGCCATCGCGCCGTTGGGCAAGCTGGGCTATGATACGGAACGGGGTGCGGACAAGATATTGTCGGCCGCAGCGAGTGCAGCGGGCAAGGCCAGAGGCGCGCTGGAAACGCCCGATCAGCAGCTTGGATTTTTCAACGGCTTGCCGGAGGATCAGCAAATCGCGTTCCTGAATGCCACCGTCGATGGCCTGCCCGATGTGGACAAGGATTTTGGCGAGCTGGTCAATGACTGGATCGCAGGGCAGCCCGACGCCCTTGCCGACAAGATGAACGAGTCGCTGGAAACGACGCCAGAACTCGCCAAAACGCTGTTGTTCCAGCGCAACGAGAATTGGGCGCGGCAGATCAAGGCGATGCTCGATACGCCCGGCACGGTGTTCATCGCGGTGGGCGCGGGACATCTGGCGGGCAAAAAGAGCGTGCAGGATTATTTGAAGGCGCTGGGGATTAAAACAGAGCGGGTTCCGCATCACGAATGATCGACGTTGAACCGGCGGTCGGGCAGCCTACATAGGGGCATGCGTCGCACTTTGCTTTTCTGGCTTGGATTGGCCGCGTTTCTGGGCGGGTGCCGGGCAGAGCCTCAGGCGGGAGCGGGCGCGCCCTCGCCTGCCCTGTGGACCATCGAAAAGGATGGTCACAAGGCTTGGTTGTTCGGCACTGTCCATATGATGCCCGAAGGCGTGGCGTGGGAAACGCCTGCGATAGCGAAAGCGGTGGCAATATCCGACCTGCTGGTTCTCGAAGCTGCGGGGCTGGAGAATGAAAAGCGTACGGCGGCGATATTCGAGCAATTGGGCAAGTCGCCGGACCTTCCCGGCATAGCTGAACGCATTCCAGTGGGCCGCCGCGCCGCGATGGAAACGCTCATGGCGCGGATCGGTGTCAGCGATCGGACACTTGCCCCTTATGAAAGCTGGGCAGCCGCCTTGCTATTGTCGTCCAGCGTGCAACAGGATTTGAAATTGCGGGCTGGAGCTGGCGTCGAACGGTTGTTGAGCAGCCAGTTTCTGGAAAAGGGCAAGCCTGTCATCGGTCTGGAGACGGTCGAAGGGCAATTAGGGATATTCGATACCCTGCCCGAGCGCGCGCAGCGGGCGCTCCTGACGCAGGTTGTCGATGAGGCTGACAGCGCCACCGATCAGTATCAGGAGATGCTGGCGGCATGGCTGAGCGGCGATACTGAGCGGATTGGGGACAAGTTCACGGCTGAATTCGGGAAAGAGTCCGCGCTTGCCAATCCGTTGCTTTATGATCGCAACCGCAATTGGGTCAGACAGATCGAAGCTTTGATGAAGCGGCGAGGCACGCCCTTCATTGCTGTGGGTGCGGGGCATCTGGTCGGCAAAAACAGCGTGCAGGCGATGCTCACCCGGCAGGGGTTTGTCGTAAAGCGCGTCGAATAGCCTGCTTTTTGCATTGCTTTTTGCAGGCGGCCTGCTAAACGCGCTGCTTCCTGTCATGGTCATCCCTGGAGGCGTGGCAGGTTTTGTTTATCTAGCTTTTGGAGACAAGCATATGAGCGATCAGCTTACGCTGTCGGCCGAGGCGCGTGAACGGGCTGGCAAGGGAGCCTCCCGTGCTCTGCGCCGCGAAGGTCGCGTGCCCGCCGTCATTTATGGTGGCAATCAGGAACCAGTAATGGTCCATGTGGAGGAAAAAGCGCTGAACAAGCTGCTTGGAACCGGCCACTTCATGAATTCGGTCATCATGGTCGAAGTCGGCGGCCAGCCCGCCCGCACC
>JAENVZ010000241.1 GCA_016650315.1 Alphaproteobacteria bacterium
GCGACATTATAACTGATGCTGTTGAGCGCGATTGCGGCCGGGAAATGTGTGGTAGGCACCTGCTCACTTACCGAAGCCTGCCAGGCCGGCCCGAACAATGCAATTCCACTACCGATGACAAAACTGAAAACGAGGATCAGCAGCGGCGTGAGTCCGCCGAGCCAAGTACAAAGCGTGAGACCAGCGGCCCCTGACAGCGCGATTGCAAGTGCTATCAAGCCGACGACCCGACGGTCATAGGTATCGGCGATCGCGCCAGAGCCAAGGGCAAAAAGCATCAACGGCAGCATCGTGGCTGTCTGAACCAGCGCGACCATATCGGCCGCCTGTGTTAACTCGGTCATGGCCCAGGCGGCCCCAACAGACTGTACGAGCAATCCGAAATTTGACAGCAGGCTTGCTGCCCACATGCGCCGAAAGACGCTATAGCGTAGCGGCGCAACCATCATGTTGGGGACATTGTCTCGTTCCGTCATGTCCAACATCATCTCCCCAGTGACCGACGAGCAATGGCGATCCATTCGCTTCCTGGCAATCGGATTGTTTTAACATCTTTGAGAGCCTTGCCACTGCAGGGCCGCCCGATTCAGAGTTCGCTTCGATCATGGTTGGGCGCAGAACGGGTCGCAAATATTCGGCGTGTCCATGTTGACGACAACGCCATTTCGATGGCATTAGGCCAGCGTCTGAGCACTAGCATAGTAAACCGCACTGAAAACCGGTCTCGTCAATTGCTGCTAAGTGCTTGAAATGCGGGTATAGCTCAATGGTAGAGCACTAGCCTTCCAAGCTTGTGATGCGGGTTCGATCCCCGCTACCCGCTCCAGCTTTTCCGCCGTTTTTCAGGTGCGCGGGGGCTCAGTTGGCTCGGTTTCTTGTTCAGATCGGGAACCTTCCTCTTTTTTCATGCCTTTATCCCATTGATACACTTTGCGACAAACAAGCGGGTGACCTGACATAGTTCTGGTACATAATATCGGCATACATTGTGTCAGGGCAGGACTTGCACTTGCCGCATCGAGATAAGGATTGAGGATATCATGAAAAAGAAACTGTTTATCGGAACCGCTCTGGGCGGCATGATCGTTGCGGGCAGCATGGCCCTTGCCGCGACGGCTGGGCATGGCCCGATGCGCGCGGACGCCAATGGTGATGGCAATCTGACGAAGGTCGAACTGGTGGCGTCGATCAACAAGCATTTTGCCGAATTCGACAAGAATGGCGATGGCAAGATCACTCAGGATGAGCGCAAGGCGGAACGCGAAGGCCGCTTTGAAGACCATTTCAAGGCGATGGACAAGGACGGCAACGGCCAGATCAGCATGGCGGAAATGAAGACCGCCCATGAATCGCGGATGGAAAAGCGCGGTGACCATATGGGTATGCGTGGTCACGATGGCACGGATTCCGGCGCGGACTCCGGCATGGACCGGCATCACAAGGGCATGGAGCGTGGCGATATGCATCACCGCGGTGGGCGCATGGCGATGATGGATGCCGACAAGGATGGTATTGTGACCAAAGCCGAATTCGATGCCAAGGCGCTGAAAATGTTTACCCGTGCCGATGCGAACAATGACGGCACAGTGACAAAGGCGGAGCATGAAGCCGCCCGCGCCGCCATGATGAAAATGCATCAGAGCAAACAACCTGCGAACTGATCCAATCCCTCCCCCTTGGGGATCGGTTTGCAATGGGAAGGGCGAGGCATGTCTTCGTCCTTCCCAGGGTCAGACCCCATGAGTGATAAACCTCATCTGTTGCTGGTCGATGACGAGCGTTCGATCCGTGAGCCGTTGGCGCAGTATCTGTCAAAAAACGGCTTTCGCGTAACGGCGGTGGAAGGCGCTGCGCAGGCGCGGGTCCGGCTGGCGGGCAATGCCATCGACCTCGTCATTCTGGATATCATGATGCCGGGCGAGGATGGCCTCAGCCTGTGCCGCAACATCCGGGAAACCAGCGATATTCCCGTCATCCTCCTGACCGCGAAATCAGAGGAGACTGACCGGATTGTTGGCCTGGAAATGGGGGCGGACGATTATGTGCTGAAACCATTTTCCCCGCGCGAACTGGTGGCCCGGATCAAGGTTATTTTTCGCCGTGTTGCGACTGGAGGCATCCGACAACGCGCACCCGACGCCGCGGGTTACGCCTTTGCAGGATGGGTGCTGAAAACAGGCGAGCGCACATTGGTCGATAGCGATGGGGTGGTACTGCCGCTCAGCACTGCGGAATATAATCTGATGCTCACCTTTGCCACCCGGCCCAATCAGGTGTTGAGCCGCGATCAGTTGCTGGACATCACGCAGGGGCGGGAGGCAAACGCCTTTGATCGCGCCATTGACAACCAGATCAGCCGTCTTCGCCGGAAGGTGGAGGAAGACCCTAAAAACCCGCGATTGATCAAGACGGTGTGGGGCGGTGGTTATACTCTGGCTGCCGAGGTCAAGGCGATTTGACGGCTCTTCCACCCGGTTCAGGCC
>JAENVZ010000242.1 GCA_016650315.1 Alphaproteobacteria bacterium
CGGTGGTCTGGGTCTGCTGGTCGGTCTCTTTCGCATTGCTGCGGTTGATCTGATAGATCGCCGTCTGGACCAGCAGCTTGTTATGGAACAGGCCGAACTTCGCGCCGAGATCGAAGGTTTCGGTCTTTTCCGGATCAAGGTCGGTCGCACTGATCGTGGCGCCAGCACCCAGCGCCAACAGCGCGTCGCCATTGCCGATGGAATTGCCCGGCGGCGTCGCCGCCTTGCTATAGGACAGATAGACACTGGCATTGTCCGACGGTTCCCAGATCGCCGAAATCTTGGGATTAAGCAGATTATGCTCCGATTTGCGGGTGAAAGGGCAGTTGGAAAGGGGCACGACAACCCCATTACATGTCGTGACGGTATAGTTGGTCTGCTCCTGCTTGTTCGTGAAATGCTGGTAGCGCAGGCCCGCATTGATCGAGAATTTGGGCGTCAGCCACAATCGTTCGTCAATGAACACGGAAATGTCGGTGCCGCGCGTGTCGCGGACATTGTTGAGCGTGGCCGACAGTGTGGGTGACGGGCTGTGGGCCGGATCGAACAGATCCTTGGCTGCGCGCGTCCCTGCATAATTGGACTGGGTGCGGTCGTTGGTCTGATAGGAGAAATCCACGCCCAGCAGCAATTCGCTGCGCATCCCGCCGACCGGCTTGGTGATGAGCGCGGTGGTCACGTTCTGGATGCCCTTGGTCGTCTGGTCATAGGGACCGGGGCCGCCCATGGTGGCAAGGGGGATGGTGGCCGGATTGCCGTCTGTCAGGTAGTTGCCGCAATCCGGGATTGTGACTGTCCCAACGGGACAGGACGCTACCGTCTGCCGGAAATACCGCGTGTAGACGCCCAGCTTGGTGTCGCTGGTGAAGCTCAACCAGTCATTGGCCTCATGCCGGAACTTGGCGGTCAGCGTGTTGACCGTGACATGGTCGGCGTCAGCTTCATAACCATAGAAATTGGAACGCGGCACGCCGAGTTCCGTAACTGGCACCTCGATATCGTCAGCTGTCGTCACTGCGATGGGCACGCCATAATCGGGCACCCGGTCTTCTTCCTGATGGAAATAGATCAGCGTCAGGCTGGTCGGGCCGCCAATGCCGAAGCCGATGGCGGGCGCAAAGCCCCAACGCCGCGATTCCACCAGATCCCGGTTGGCCGAGTCATTTTGATGCGCCATGAAGTTGAGGCGCAGGCCGATGCTGTCGCTGAGCGCCTTGTTCGCGTCCACGGTGATGCGGCCATAATCGGCGCTGCCCGCTGATCCGGTCATGGCGAAGAAATCGCTGGTCGCGGGCGCCTTTGACGTGGTGTTGATCGCACCCCCCGAAACGCCGCGGCCTAGCGCGGAGGAGGATGAGCCCTTGAGCACCTCGACCTGCTCATAATTGAAACTGTCGCGGGTGAAGGCACCAAAATCGCGCAGGCCGTCGGTGAAGATGTCGTTCTTCGCCGCCTGGCCGCGAATGAAGAACTGGTCGCCATTGACGACGCCGCCCTCGCCGATCTGCGTGGTAACGCCCGCGACATTGCGCAGCGCCTGCTCCAGCGAAGTGACCTGCCGGTCGCGCAGCGTTTCGGCGGAAACGGTGCTGACGATTTGCGGCACGTCGATGACCGGGCCGCGCAAAGTGGGCAGATCGACCTTTTGCCTCTCGCCATTGACATGAATGCCTTCCTGCCGCGCCGCCTCCATATCGGCGTCAGCGGCGAATGCCGGTCCAGCCATGATCATGGCAGCAGCAATGGAGGATGGAACGATCAGCAGAGAACGAGCGCTGGAATTGGTAGACATGTGTGCAGGAACCCCCTTGGATCAGGAGGCGACAGTTATTGCGAATCATTCTCACTGTCAAGACTATTGAGAATGAATATCATTTCCTATTTTGCGCACATGAAACAGCCACAGGCGAATGGCGCTTGCCAGGTTGGGCGGATCATCCACGGATATGCGCGCAAGGTCGATCTGCGCGATCAGGGCGTTGAGTGGCAGCGCGCGGCGTGAGGCCTCTTCGCGCAAGGCATCCCAGAACAGTGGCTCAAGGCTGATTGAGGTCTGATGGCCTGCAATGGTCACGCTACGCTTGATCGCACCGGAGAGATAATGGGTCATGGTGCAGGGTATAAACCCATTGTGATAAGTCGGTAATGGGTGGCTTTTTGCCGTTCGAACAGCGCCGTACTCCTGCGAAGGCAGGAGTACGGGGACCCTTGGCGCAGCGCTTGTGACTCTGGGTTCCTGCCTTCGCAGGAACCCACCGCTTTTGATGCTGAACGGCGCAAAAGACCTAACACCCGCAGGAACCTCCGCCCAAGCGAGCGGAGGCCCCGATTCCTCAATACATATGCTGACCGCCGTTGATCGACAGGGTCGAACCCGTGATAAAGGCGCCATCCTCTGCACACAGGAAAGCGACGCCGCGGGCAATCTCCTCCGCACGGCCCAAGCGGCCCACCGGGATCTTGGCGATGATCTTTTCCAGCACGGCTTCGGGCACCGCGGCGACCATATCTGTGTCGATATAGCCTGGCGCGATGGCATTCACGGTTACGCCATATTTAGCGCCTTCCTGCGCCAATGCCTTGGTAAAGCCATGAATGCCCGACTTGGCTGCGGCGTAGTTTACCTGACCATATTGGCCGGACTGACCATTGACCGACCCGATATTGATGATCCGGCCCCAGCCGCGCTCCCGCATTCCGGCAAAGCACGCCTTGGCCATGTTGAAACAGCCACCCAAGTTGACGCGGATAACCTCGTTCCAGTCATCGAAGCTCATTCGCTGAAGCACGCCATCACGGGTGATCCCGGCATTATTCACCACAGCGTCAACGGGACCGAGTTCGTCGCCGACCTGTGCGCAGCCATCCTGACAGGCGCCATAATCGCCGACATCCCATCTGTAACTTCGTATGCCGGTGCGTTCGGTAAACGCCTTGGCCTTTTCCTCGTTGCCGGCATAATTGGCCGCCACCGTCATGCCCATGTCCCTGAGAGCCAGACTGATCGCCTCGCCAATGCCGCGTGTGCCGCCGGTTACTATTGCTACTCTGGACATGCTATCTCTCCTTCGCCTGAAATATGCGGCCCGCTCTTATAAGCGACACCACCAGCCCGACAGTTCGCGACCTAGAATCCTGTCGTACATGAGGATAGCCTCCTCTTCGGCGTTTAAACAGGGCAGAAAGGCAAATTTTTCACCACCATGGAGTAAAAAACTGTCCTGTCCGCGAAGGGCAATCTCTTCCAGTGTCTCAATGCAATCGGCGGCAAAACCCGGGGTCGTTACCGCGATACGGCGCACCCCGTCTCGCGCCAATTGGATCAGGGTCGCATCGGTTGCCGGCTCCAGCCATTTTGCCCGCCCAAAGCGGGACTGAAAGGTGACAAGAATGTCGCGGCCCAGTGCCTCGCTCAACAGTCGGGCGGTCTTCTGGCAATGGCAATGATAGGGGTCGCCCAGCGCCAATGTGCGCTGCGGCATGCCATGAAAGCTCGCCACCAGAACGTCCGGCGTGAAATCCAGCGCGGCGATCTGCCGTTCGATCTGCGACTTGAGCGCGTTTATATAGGCCGGATCATCATGATAGGGCGGCAGCATACGGAGTACGGGTTGCCGACGCATGGTGCCGAGTATGCGAAACACCTCGTCTTGAACGCTTGCGGTCGTGGCCGCGCAATATTGGGGATAGAGCGGCGCGATCAATATCCGTTCGCAACCCGCATCAATCATGGCGTTGAGGCGGCTTTCGATTGATGGATTGCCATAGCGCATGGCCCAGTCGATCATCAGATTATCGCCCATATGGTCTTGCAGCGCCTGTGCCTGTGCCTTGGTAATGGCGGCCAGCGGCGATCCTTCAGGCGTCCAGACCTGGCGATAGGCATGGGCCGATTTTTTCGGACGGACATTCAGGATGATGCCGCGCAGGATCGGCTGCCAGACAATCGGCGGGATTTCGATAACGCGCGGATCGGACAGAAATTGTTTCAGATAGCGTTTGACCGCCTTGGGTTCGGGCGCATCCGGCGTGCCCAGATTGACGAGCAAGATGCCTGTGCGTGGCGCGGATATGGGCGGATGGTCGTTCGGCAGGTCCATCATTTCATCGTTCTGCCAGCAATGGCAGAGTACGGAAGCGCTCGCCTGTAGCGGTGAACAGCGCGTTGGCGATGGCCGGGGCGACGGCCGGCACGCCGATTTCGCCAACGCCGCCTGGTTCTTCGTTACTGCGGATGAATTCCACGCTCACCTCTCCTATGTCGGCAAGGCGGGGCAGGCCCAATTCGCCCAGCCGCATGGTTGTGGGCATGCCGCGTTCATAGGCGCTCGATCCGCCCAATGCCGACGTCAACCCAAAGATCAGGCCGCCCTCAATCTGTTGCCGGGCAATGTCGGGATTGACCTGCGCCCCGCAATCCACTGCTGCGACGATCCGCCCGACATGCACGCGATTCTGCTTGATCTCCGCTGCTACCAGCACGGCGATATGGCTGCCCGTCATGCTGTGACAGGCAATGCCCTGGCCGCTGCCCGCGATTCCGCCTTCCCATCCGCCCAGCGCGGCGGCGGTCGACAGGCAGTGGGCAAGGCGTGGAGCGTTTCCGAGCATCTGCATTCGAAATGACATGGGTTCGATGCCCGCGACCTGTGCCAGTTCATCGATGAAGCACTCATTGAAAAAGGCGTTGTAATGGTCTGCATTGCTGCGCCAGCGGCCAGAAGGAATGCCGACGGCGGCGGAATAATGATCGATGGCAAAGGCGTTCATGGCATAGGGCGGCAACGCTCCCGAAATTGCCGCGCGTTCGGTTTTGTCCGCTGCCTTCTCCATCGCTTCATGCGGCAGGGCGCCATCGGCCATCCGCGCCCAGAGTTCCGTCATGGCCGCGGGCGCCGCAATCTTGGCCAGCCATCCCTCGATATAGCCGCCACGCCCCAGCTTTGCCGCCATGCGCGCATGAGCGGGTGCGCGGGGGCGATCATGCATGATGTCTTCCGCCCGCGACCAGAGGAGCTGCACTGGCCGTCCCATCTCCTGCGCGATGATCGCGGCTTGCACGGCGGCATCGGCCTCCATCTTGCGTCCGAACGACCCGCCTGCGAGCAGCGGATAGAGAATGACGTCGGACTGCCCGATGTCCAGCGCATCGGCAACGGCGGCGCGGGCAAAGGCCGGGGCCTGTGTCGGCATCCAGATTTCGGCCTGTCCGTCATGCACATGCGCGGTTGCAGCCATCGGCTCCATGGCAAGGTGCAGTGCAGGCGCTACCTGATATTCGCTGGCCACGATTCGCGCTCCGCCGAACACGGCGTCCAGGTCGCCCTGATGGACAAAGCGTTCGCCATCGCCACTGTCGAAGGCGGCCTCCAGCGCGGCCTCGATCGCTTCATTGTCGATTAACGGGCCGTCGACCGTAAATACGGGATCGAGCAGGTCGAGCGCCTTGTTCGCCGCCCACCAATTGTTGCCGACGACCGCGACCCAACGGACCTGCTTGATGATCTTCAGGAAGCCTGTGACCTTTTTCGCCTCGGCATCGTTGACGGACTTGAGCTTCGCATTGCCGATCGGCCCCTGCCGGATCGAGGCGAAGACCATGTCTGGCAACCGGATGTCGGCGGCGTAATTGGCCGATCCGTCGATTTTTGCCGGCAGGTCGAGGCGCGGCAGATCTTGCCCGATCAGGCCTTCATCATTTTTGGCATCACTCTGGGGCCGCATCGGCAATATGGCGGGTAGTTCATAATCCATCGCTTCGGCGGCAAGCTCACCGAAACGCAGCTTCTGATCGCCCAGCACGACAAAGCCGTCCTTTGTCTCGCACGCTTCCCAGTCCACGTCCCACCGCGCCGCCGCCGCCTTGCACAGCAAAACCCGCGCCGCCGCGCCTGCATCACGATAGCTTTGGGCGAACATGCGCACCGAACTCGACCCGCTGGTCAGCATCATCGCGCTACGGATGGCATATTCGCGCGTCGCCCACGCGCCCGCCTTGCCGATCAGGCTGGGCATGCCATTGCCCAGCCACTCCCCGGCAAGCAGGGTATTGGCGTAAAGCGGGCTGACCGGAGCGGGCTGCACCGCGACCGTGCGCCAGTCCGCGCCCAGCTCAGCAGCCAGTATCTGGGGCAGCACCGTATAGACGCCCTGTCCCAGCTCGGCCTGCGGCACGATGACGACAATCTGGCCGTCTTCACCAATTTTCAGGAAGGCGTTGACGACATGTTCGCCCTCTGTCGCATTGAGGTTGGGCGTGTATTTGCGCGGCCATACCGCCCATGCCAGCAACAACCCCGCGCCAGCTCCTCCACCGATCAGCAGATGCCGACGGCTGATCCCGCCCTTTTCCTCTTCACTGCCCCGCAATCGCGTCATTCCTGTCTGATAGAGGGGGAATGGGCGTCGTGGAAGGGGAGATTATTCAGGATTCGACAGGCGGGATGCCAAGGCGCGGAATTTCGATCTTGGGGCAGCGGTTCATGACCACTTTTAACCCCGCCGCTTCAGCGCGTGCGGCAGCGGCTTCGTTGATAACGTCCAACTGCATCCACACCGCCTTTGCGCCCGCCTTTATGGCGGCATCCACCGTATCGCCCGCGACTGCGCTGTTGCGAAAGATGTCGACCAGATCGATAGGGACGCCAATCTGATCCAGACTGGCCCAGACGAATTCGCCGTGGATATGCTCGCCCGCTATCTGCGGATTGACCGGGATGACGCGATAGCCCTGCTGTTGCAGGAAAGCCATCACGCGATAACTGGCGCGTTCCGGGTTGTCCGACGCACCAATCATGGCGATTGTGCGGGTGTCGCGCAAAAGCTGGGCAATATCTTCGTCACGGGTCAGCGGCATGGACCGTCTCCTTCACGTATCATGTAGGGAGTGGATCGGAAATTCCAAAGGTCGAAGACTTGTTGGGGTAGAGGGCGGGCATTGAAACAGCGCGTACTCCTGCGAAAGCAGGAGCCCAGGGCCACAGGCGTCGCCCCAGGTTTCCCTGGGTTCCTGCTTTCGCAGGAACACAATTCACTTTGTTATTAAAGGTCCGCAATGACCCAAAACCCCCGCCTCAACGCGGCCGACTATTCTCGATCCACCGCGCGAGCTTTTCCGCAATCGCCATGAACGGCGCGGCCTGTTCGCTGTCTGTTGCCGCTGGCGGCTCGCCCGCGTCCGATGCCTTGCGGATCGCAATGTCGAGGGGGATACGGCCAAGGAAGGGCATGCCCATTTGCTTGGCCGCCGCCTCGGCTCCGCCCGTGCCAAAGGGATCGGACATCTCGCCGCAATGGGGACAGGCATAACCGGCCATGTTTTCAACAAGGCCGATCATCGGAATATTCGCCTGCTCGAACAGGTTCACCGCACGCGTCGCGTCCATCAGCGCCAGATCCTGAGGGGTTGAAACGATGACCGCACCCGCCGGCTTGTGCTTTTGCATCATCGAGAGTTGCACATCGCCGGTGCCGGGTGGCAGGTCGACGATCAACACGTCGATGTCCCCCCAATGCGCGTCGATCAACTGGCCCAGCGCATTGCCCGCCATCGGCCCGCGCCATGCGATCGCCTGACCGGGCTGGGCAAGCTGGCCCATCGACAGCATCGGCACGCCATAGGCGTTGGGGACGGGGATCAGCTTTTTGTCCTCTGCCTGTGGCCGCACGTCTTCGCTGCCCAGCAGGCGCGGTTGGGACGGGCCGTAAATATCCGCATCGACAATCCCGACCTTCATCCCCAGCCGCTTGAGCGCAATGGCCAGATTGGCCGACAGCGTCGATTTGCCGACGCCGCCCTTGCCGCTACCCACGGCGATCAGGCGGATCACTTTCTTTTCCGCTGTCATGGCGATACGGACGTCGGTGATGCCGTCGAGGGATTTCATCTGGCCCCGAATGCCGGCTTCCATCACCTCGCGTTGCATTTCGGAAAGGCCGGTAACGTCCAGAACCAGGCTGAGCACGCCATCCTTGAGGCGCGGTGCGCTGGCGCGGCCCTTGGCGGCTGCTTCAAGCAACTTTGTAATGTCATCAATGTCGGTCATAGCCGCGCCTTAATAGAATATGGTCGGAAAGACACTGTTTTTCCACGTCGGGGCTTCCTATAGAGGGTGCATGATAAAAATTACCCGATGGTTGGCACAGATTGGCGCAGCAATGAATACAGGCGGCCCTTGGGGCGGTGGCTCCGATGGCGATGGCACAGACGGCGGCGATGGCGGGGGCGGTAAAGGCCCGCGCAATCCCTGGAATCAACCCTCATCGGGTGGACGTCCGCGTGGACGCGGCCCCTCGGCGCTCGACGAATTGCTGCGCCGGGGCCGCGAAGGCTTTGGCGGCGGCATGCCGCAACGCCCCGGCGGCAAGCAACTTTGGCCGATCCTGGCCATATTGTTCGTTATCATCTGGATCGCGCTCACCAGCGTTCATCGTATCGGGCCGCAGGAACGTGGCGTGCTGACGCGGCTGGGCAGCTATGTCGGGATAATGACGCCGGGCATCAGTTTTAGCCTGCCTGCGCCCTTCGACACGGTTCAGATCGTTGATGTGGAGGAAATCCGCACCATCGATATTCCCACCGGAACGGGGGAAAAGCTGGTGCTGACCGGCGACCAGAACATCGTCGATCTGGCCTATTCGGTGCGCTGGAACATCCGCAGCGCCAATCTCTATAAATTCGAACTGGCCGACCCGGAGTCAACCATTCGTGAGGTCGCGGAATCGGCGATGCGTTCGGTCGTTGCTACCGTTTCCCTCAATGACACTATCGGTTCGGGCCGCACCGAAATCGAACAGCGTGTGCAGCAACGCATGCAGGAAATTCTCGACGGCTATCGTTCGGGCATATTGGTGCAGGGCGTCGCCATCAAGCAGGCCGATCCGCCCGAAGCGGTCAACGACGCCTTCAAGGAAGTATCTGCCGCGCAACAGACAGCGCAAACCTATATGAACGAAGCGCGCGCCTATGCCCAGCAATTGACCGCAAAGGCGCAGGGTGAGGCCGCGGCTTTTGACAAGGTGTATAGCGAATATCGTCTGGCGCCAGAGGTTACCCGCCGCCGCATGTATTATGAAACCATGGAGGAAGTGCTGTCCAACATCGACAAGACCATCGTCGAAAGCGGTAATGTGACGCCTTATCTGGCCCTGCCCGAAATTCGCAAGCGCGCGCAGCAGCCAACACCCGCCAACCCCGCGGGAGACCAGTAATGAGCTATTTGATGCGCAACCCCGTCGCGCTGGCGATCCTGGCCGTTGCCCTGTTGATTCTGATCGGCAGCACTTTTTCGATCGTCCCGGAAACCCGGCAGGCGGTGATCGTCCGCTTTGGTGAGCCGGTGCGAATCGTCAACCGCTACAAACCCAATCAGGATTTCGGCAACACCGGTGCGGGCCTGATCGCCCGCATCCCCTTTGCCGAACAGATCGTGTGGATCGACAAGCGCGTTCTGAGCGTCGAGATGGAGCGTCAACAGGTCCTTTCGACCGATCAGCTTCGTCTGCAGGTCGATGCTTTTGCCCGTTACCGCATCATCAACCCGCTGCGCATGTATATCACGGCGGGCAGCGAAGGCCGAGTTTCGGACGAATTGCGCCCGATATTGGGTTCGGCATTGCGTAACGAACTGGGCAAGCGGCCCTTTGCGGCGTTGCTCAGCCCCGAACGTGGCGCGGTTATGCGCAATATCGAGGCGGGCCTCAACCGTGTCGCCCGCCAATATGGCGCGGAAATCATTGATGTGCGGATCAAGCGGGCCGACCTTCCCGACGGCACGCCGCTGCAAAGCGCATTCGAGCGCATGCGTACGGCACGTCAACAGGAAGCGCTGACGATCCGGGCGCAGGGTGCCAAACAGGCGCAGATCATCCGTGCAGAGGCCGATGCTACCGCGTCGCGCATCTATGCCGACAGCTTCAACAAGGACCCGTCCTTCTATGATTTCTATCGGGCGATGCAGAGCTACCGGATCACCTTCTCGCCCCAGGCGAAGGGCGAAGCGTCGGTCATATTGTCGCCGGACAATGCCTATCTGAAGGAATTCCGGGGGCGCTAGGGCGGTGGGGTCAGTTGGGGAACCGGCTTATTCAATATAGGTTAAGGACATTGGCGGCATAGGGCCTGTCCCGCAAGGTCGCTTTTGGAGTGAGAGGAATTTTGAACGTGCGTTACGCTTATGCGATTACTGCAGCTCTTCTTCTGGGTGGCACAGCCATCGCCGTAACATCGCAGCAGCCATTGGGCGCACAGACTGCCCAGAATGAAGGTCCAGCGATGCAGGCCGCCGCTCCGCGCGGTGCGCCGATGAGCTTTGCCGACATGGTTGAGCGCCTTCAACCTGCCGTCGTCAATATTTCGACGCGCCAGCGTGTGCAGGTCCAGAACCCCTTCGCCGGTACGCCCTTTGGCAGCCTGTTCGGTGCGCCGTCCGGCAATCAGCCGCAAATGCGTGAGGCGCAGTCGCTGGGTTCCGGCTTCATCGTATCGTCCGATGGCTACATCGTTACCAACGCTCATGTAGTGTCGGGCGGGACCGCCAATGCCGTGGTCGATTCCATCA
>JAENVZ010000243.1 GCA_016650315.1 Alphaproteobacteria bacterium
ATGTTCCAGTCGTCGGGGCGGTAGCGATCCTTGACGACCTCCAGCATTTTTTCCAGCGCACTCGACACCAATGTGCCGCCGGTTTCGCGGCTGTAGAAAAAGGTCTCCTCATCCACCTCCTGCGCCCGGTCGGTGTGACGGATGAATACGACATCGACATGGCGATAACAGCGCGTCAGGAACAGATGAAGCAGCGCATAGAAACGCTTGGCCAAGTCCTTCATATGCTCGCTCATGGAGCCGGACACGTCCATCAGGCAGAACATCACCGCCTGCGCAATGGGTTTGGGCGTGTGTTCATAACGCCGATAGCGCAGGTCGATCGGGTCGATATAGGATATAAGACGGCGGCGCAGTTCCAGCCTGTCGCGCTCCTCGCGCAGACCAACGATTGTGTCCGTTTCAGCGCCCTCTGCCTCCAACCGCGCAATCTCGTCTTCGAGCCGTTTGATTTCCTCAGATTTTGGGCGTTTGAGCGCAATACGGCGTGACATGGCGTTGCGCATCGTCCGGCCGACAGAAAGGCTGGCTGGCGATCCCGACATGGTATAACCGGCACGCCGCAACGTGTAGGCATTACCCCCGGTCAATCGCCTCTTGGCGAGATCAGGCAGCTCAAGGTCCTCAAGAAAAAGGTCCAGAAACTCCTCGCGCGTCAGGACAAAGCGGAATTCGTCATCGCCCTCGCCGGTTCCGGCCTCGCTGCCGCCGCCCCCTTCGCCTGATGGCGAGCGGGGTATTGTGTCGCCTTCGACATATTCCTTGTTACCGGGCAAAATATGCTCGCGGTTGCCGCCGCTGCTGGTGCGATGCAAGGTCGGTTCCTGCACGCCCTTGCGAACAATGGAAACCTCTCCCTCCTGATCGATGTCCTTGATGCTGCGGTCTTTCAGGCTGTCGCGCACCGCGCGCTGGACCAATGACCGTGCCCTCCGCAAGAAGCGCTGCCGGTTGACGAGGCTCTTGCCGCCAGGGTTCAGGCGTCGGTCGATTACATACATCAGAGCGCTAACCCGCCTCCTTTACCCAGCCTGCTTCACCCGCATATACCATTCGACCAGACGGCGAACCTGCCGCTCGGTATAACCGCGAGAAATCATCCGCTCGACGAACTCATGATGTTTCTTCTCGGTCTCGGTGTCCTTCTTGGACCCGAAGCTGATGACCGGCAGCAAATCCTCGACCTGGCTGAACATACGCCGTTCGATGACTTCTCGGATTTTCTCATAGCTGGTCCATGACGGGTTGCGGCCATGATTGCTCGCCCGCATCCGCAGCGCGAATTTCACCACTTCGTTGCGGAAATCCTTGGGGTTGGCAATGCCAGCGGGCTTTTCGATCTTGGTGAGTTCCTGATTGATCAGCTCGCGGTCGAACAACTGGCCAGTGTCGGGGTCCTTGAAGTCCAGATCCTCGATCCACGCATCGGCATAAGCGACATAGCGGTCAAAGAGATTCTGGCCATAATCGTGATAGGATTCCAGATAGGCCTTCTGAATCTCGTTGCCGATGAATTCGGCATAGCGCGGAGCAAGCTCACCCTTGATGAATTCCAGATATTTGGTTTCCGTTTCGGCTGGATGCTGTTCCTGCCGCACCATGCGTTCCAGCACATACATGAGGTGCACCGGATCTGCCGTGATCTCCGAAGGATCATGATTGAAGGTTGCTGATAATGCCTTAAAGGCAAAGCGCGTCGAAACGCCGTCCATGCCCTCATCAACACCGGCGGCATCCTTATATTCCTGCATGCTTTTTGCTCTGGGATCGACCTCGCGCAGGCTTTCCCCGTCATAGACGCGCATCTTGGAAAAGAGGTTGGAATTCTCATGCTCACGCAATCGCGTAAGCACGCAAAAGCGCGCCAGCATGTCGAGCGTGCCAGGCGCACAGGGCGCCTCCGACAATTCCGAACCACGCAGCAATTTTTCGTAAATCAAGCGTTCTTCGGTGGCCCGCAGACAATAGGGCACCTTGATCACATAGATGCGGTCGATAAAGGCTTCGTTATTCTTGTTATTCTTGAAATTCTGCCATTCCGACTCGTTGCTGTGGGCCATGACGATCCCGGTGAAGGGAATGGCGCCAATATTTTCCGACCCGATATAATTGCTCTCCTGCGTCGCGGTCAGCAACGGGTGGAGCATCTTGATCGGCGCCTTGAACATTTCGACGAATTCCAGAATGCCTTGATTCGCGCGGTTAAGCCCGCCTGAATAGCTGTAAGCGTCGGGGTCGTTCTGGGAGAGCATTTCCAGCTTGCGGATATCGACCTTGCCGACCAGCGAGGAAATATCCTGGTTATTTTCATCACCCGGCTCAGTCTTGGCAATACCCACCTGATGCAGTCTCGAAGGCATCAGCTTTTCCACCTTGAAGCGCGAAATATCGCCACCAAACTCGTCAAGACGCTTGCGGCACCACGGGCTGATCAATCCTGAAAGGCGGCGGCGGGGAATGCCGTATTTATCCTCAAGCATCGCTCCGTGAATTTCAGCGTCGAACAGCGCCAGCGGGCTTTCGAAGACCGGACTGACATCATCGCCTGCCTTCAGCACATAGATGGGATGCACCTCCATCAGCGCCTTCAGGCGCTCGGCGAGCGAGGACTTGCCGCCGCCAACCGGGCCAAGCAAATAGAGGATCTGCTTGCGCTCCTCCAGACCTTGCGAAGCGTGACGGAAGAAGCTGACGATTCGCTCAATCGTTTCTTCCATGCCGTAAAATTCGACGAAGCTTGGATATTGACGAATCGTCCGGTTCATGAAGATTCGACCAAGCCGCTGATCCTTCGCCGTATCGATGATCTCCGGCTCCCCGATCGCGGCCAGCAACCGCTCGGGCGCACTGGCACACATCATGGGATCAGCGCGGCATCCACGGAGATAATCCTCAAGGGACATCTCCGCCTGACGGCGCGATTCATAGTTGCGGGTATATTCCGAAAAAAGATCATTTATCGCCAATGTCATCTCCTACGATCTGAAGCGGCGTTACAATCAATATAGGGGAGAGAGGCCATGCAAGCCAGTAAGAGTTTTCCCCTAAATGATGTAATTGTTGCAACAATGTTCAGTGACCGTCCATGACAAAACGGAAATGGGCGATAAACCCTGTCCAATATGTGCCTGTGCAGGCGCCCTTCCTTTCCACCGCCTCTGCGCTTATCAGGACGCCCATGACGATGACACGGGATCATTCGGCACAGTTGGCTGCCCTTGAAGCGCGCGGTCGCTTGCGGCGGCTGATCCCACGAGAGGGGCGGGATTTTGCCTCCAACGACTATCTCGCTCTCGCAGGCGATCGACTGATTGCACAAGCAGTGGCCGATGCCATTGCAGGTGGCGTGCCGGTGGGGTCTGGCGGGTCACGGCTGCTGCGCGGCAATGCGATCGAACATGAAATGCTGGAAGCAAAAG
>JAENVZ010000244.1 GCA_016650315.1 Alphaproteobacteria bacterium
CGCCATCATCATCACGGGCGGCGGCGAGATCGGGCTGGCTGTCCAGGCGATGAAGGCAGGGGCCTGCGATTTCATCGAAAAACCGGTCGGCCGACCGGATCTGCTTGCAAGCATCGGTCGCGCGCTCGAACAATCGCATGATGTCAGCGCATTGTCTGGGGTGCAGGAAGCCACCTCCCGCCGGCTCGCGGCACTAACGAAGCGGCAGCATCAAGTAATGGACCTGGTGCTTTTGGGGCATCCGAGCAAGAATATCGCGGCGGATCTGGGCATCAGTCAGCGTACCGTAGAAAATCACCGGGCGTCCATCATGCGCAAAATGGGAACAAAGTCGCTGCCCGAACTGGCACGTCTGGCATTTGCGGCGCCTGCGGCAAGTTCATGATCTAGGGTCAGGACCTAAGTAGTTTCCGAACCTGACAATACGCCCCAGTCTGGTCTATTGTTCCCGAGCTGGTGCAATTATTGCGTCGGCAATCACACCATTGTGCAATCTTCAGCGGGGGTATGGCGAATGAGCGACTTGGAAAAGAAAGCGGTTGGAAATACCTTCCTGTCGGACCAGGAATTCAAGGAGAAGCTTGCCGCTGCAATCCCTCAACTGCGCGCCTTTGCACGCTCCCTGTCCCGAAATGTCGATCTTGCAGACGATCTGGTGCAGGAAACCATGTTGAAGGCATGGAGTGCGCGCGGTCGTTTTGATGCAGGCACGAACTTCAAGGCATGGTCTTTCACGATCCTGCGCAACAGTTTCTATTCGATAACCCGTCGTTACCGCTTTCAGGGCGAATGGGATGATCTTGCGGCGGAGCGAGCTTCGGCTGCGCCACCAAGCCAGGATATGCATATGCAATTGAACGATGTCCTCAGGGCTTTGCAGCAGCTACCGGTGGCACAGCGAGAAGCACTTGTACTGGTTGCTGCTGCGGGCCTTCCCTATGAAGAAGTCGCAGAAATTTGTGGTGTTGCGATCGGCACGGTCAAAAGTCGGGTGACGCGGGCCCGTACGGCATTAAAAGAGATTTATGATGGCGGCTTCATTACCCTCAAACGCGCAGATGCGGGGGGGTCATCGGAACCGATTATCAGTCTGATGGACTATGCCGCACAAATCCAGGCCCGCGTAATGGCATTCCAATCCGATATGCTGGCGGCTTAGCCGCCGGATAAACCATCGTTTCATCGGGGGCCTCTTTGCCCGTGGCGGCGCATTAAAGAGACGGTCCTTCCAATCGGTTCTCATCGGTATAAATATCGAAACGCGACAGTGTTACGGCGCCAAAGGTGTTGGTCAGTGCTGCATCTGCGGCGTCACGGCCGCGGGCCATCAGGATGCGGCCACGACGTGGCCGATTGTGGCGCGCGTCGAACGTGTACCAATGACCATCCAGATAAGCCTCGAACCAGGCAGAGAAGTCCATGTCGCCGACCAGTGCCGGCAGATCCATATCGCCCATATAACCGGTACAATAGCGCGCCGGAATATTCATGCAGCGGCATAGCGTGATCGCCAGATGCGCAAAATCGCGGCATACGCCGACCTGCTCCTGATAGACGTCCCAGGCCGTCTTGGTCGGACGGGCTGACATATAGTCGAAACGGATGTGCTCATGCACATAGGTTACGATTGCTTGCACCATTGCCCAGCCCGGATTGACGCCCCCGAACAACGCCCACGCAATTTCGGACAACTTGTCAGTCTCACAATAGCGACTGCCTAACAGGTACAGCAGCAGGTCATCGGGCAATGCCTCAACCGGCACTCGCCTGGCATCCGGTGCAACAATGTCAGGTTCGAATGGATCTTCAATCAGGAAGCCGCAGGAAATGGTGATGCCGCCTTCTGGAATTATCAGTCGGGTGCATATGTTTCCAAACATATCGATATAATCGTAAAGCGGCACATCCGGCTGCGTGAATATCCTCTGGGCGGTTCGCAAGTCCTTGTTTCGAGTGGAATGTACACTCAAGTTCGCCAGCATCGGCACCCTCTGCTGCGTGACAAAACTGATGTCGTAACCGGCGCGTATCAGCATGAAGCTGCCTCCATCTCGACCCCGTCATTAATAGGTCCTGACCCTAGTTGCAAAACCCTTGTTGGGCAGTTTCCAGCACAGCGCATAGCCGGTTGCTCCAAAAGAGCTGACCCTTCGCTTCGGCAATCAGATTCTGGCGGACTTCCAGTTCGACATAGGGCAAGCGGTTCGCAAACGCATGACGAGGCACGGTGTAGTCAGTGTTATCCATGCGATAGGGTTGATTATCGCCCGTAATAATGTCTGGCTCCAGACCAAGCTGATTCAACAGCATTGTCGCAAATCGCGTGTCGCCGCCAGAATATAAAATCCCGATGTGCCACGGACGCGGAATCCGGGTCATTGTCGGCGTAAAACTGTGCAGGGCAATCAATATGGTCGGGTGGTCCGCTTCGGCGCGACGGGTAAGTTCGGCTGTAATCCGGTCATGATAGGGTTTATGAATCTCGGTGATACGCGCAACACGATCGCCATTCAGCAGCCTCTCGTTTCCAGGAACTGCACTGCCGTCCGAAATGGCGGGAATCGCTTGCGCCGACATGGGTTCCCGGTTGCAGTCTATCACCAGACGCGAATAGTGCTGGTGGATATAGACGGCATCAAGCGCATTCGCCAGCGCCTCGCCAAGTCCGCGTACACCGATGTCCCAGGCAATATGCCGCGCGCGATCCGGGGCCGACAGCTCAAGTGCAGCCAGTTTTCGCGGAATGGCATTTCCGGCATGGTCGCCCAGAATGAGGAATGGGGAGAGTCCGCCCGGGTTATGGACGGCGACGCACGCGGCCTCGTTCAGTTCGAGCAGCAAGCGGTTATCCAGCTTCGTCATGGCCAAAGCACTCCATATCCCCATATCTCCGCGGCCCGCCGGTCCTCCGATTTGGTGGCTCGAAGAGGATCGGCAACGTGATGGGCGGTGAATGAGGTATGCGGCCAATCAGGCCGGTCTACAACAGCGCGAAGGAGCACCAGTTTACTGAATAGGGGTAGATACGGATAGAGCCGCTGCCGCTTGCTGCCCTAGAGTAAATGCGAGTTGGGCGGAATGACCCAGGGATCGAAAATCGCGGCGTGCAAAAACTGGCGCGGTTCCCTGTAAACGAAACCACTCCAGACTTGGCAATTCTGGATCTGACGCATTGGAGATTCTGGACGTGGCAGGGATGATTAAGTACGCAATCACCAGGATCATCACGGTTGCCGGGATGATCTTGCTTCCCACCACTCTCTATGCCCAATCCGTGCCCGATCTGCCACAGTCAGTCGCGCCATCTCCCATCTACTGGTCCATAGACGATGCGCGGGCGCTGCTGGATTTTATCGTCCATATCGACGCCGATGGTTTAGAACCCGGCGACTATGGTCCGACACAGCTTCAGGCCGCCATTTCCGGGGGCAACCCGACTGCTCTCGACGCTGTTGCATCGGGTATTTTCCGGCGCGCTGCAAAGGATCTCATGGAGGGGCATGTCGATATGCAAGACCGGATCGCATGGCACATTGCCGTCCCGACCGCCGACATGGTTGCCGTTAATGAGTTGATGATGGCGGCCTTGGCGATCCATCGCGTCGGCCCGGCCTTATCCTCCCTGCTGCCTACCAACCCGGAATATCGCGCGCTCAAGGCCATGCTGGCGCGAACACCTGCGACCAATCAGGCGACCATTCAAACACTGCGCGCAAATATGGAACGCTGGCGCTGGATGCCACGCGAACTGGGACGCGATTATATCCTGGTCAATGTCGCAGGTTTTACCCTCGACCTGATCCACGATGACCAGCGCGTTGCGCGCCATCGCGTCATTGTCGGCAAGCTAACGACGCCCACGCCGCAATTTTCGTCGCAGGTGACCAGCGTCATCCTCAATCCATGGTGGAACATCCCGCAAAGCATCATTGCCGAAAGCGTGGGCGCACTCGTCCGAAACAACCCGGCCAAGGCAAAGGCGAAAGGCTATGTTGCCAACTGGGCAGAGGGAAAGCTGCATGTCCGGCAAGCGCCTGGCCCCGGCAATTCCTTGGGGCAGATAAAGCTTGTCATGCCCAATCCCTATACGATCTACGTCCACGATACGCCCGCAAAAACTCTGTTCGAACGCCCCGTTCGCGCCTTCAGTCATGGTTGCATCAGGACAGAACACCCCTTTGATCTGGCTCAGGCGTTGCTCGCTGATGTGCCGGACTGGAACCGTGCGGCGATTGACGCGACGGTTGCCTCACGCGTGAACACCAGAATAGACCTGCTTCGACCTATTCCCATTTATGTCAGTTATTTCACGGCCGATCTGGATGATGCCGGACTGGTCGTCCTGCATGACGACCTGTATGGCCGCGACGAGTTGGTAATTGATGCGCTGACGGATCGCGCCAGGCTCGATGAAGCAGGCTGACGACCCGCGTTCCGATCAGAATTTTCGCGCCATAAGCAACCGTCCGGGGCCGAGCCGGTCCAGCACCGTTTCCAATTCGTTTTCGGCAACGGCAAAGCAGCCTTCGCTGCGCCCCAGTTTGCCGTGATCGCGCACCATATCGGGACTGACATACCAGGCGCCATGAACAACGATCGCCCGCGCTTGCGCCGCATCGTTGGTTGGGTCCAGTCCAGCAAGGCGCATGGATCGGCCATGTGCACCATTATAATAATCGCTCGTCAGATAGGCGCCCTGCGATGAGCAGTTGGAACCCGACTCATTGGAAAAGCGCTGCAGCCAGCCGCTATGGCCGGGATCGGACCCACGACCATGCGCGACCAGAAAACTGGAAACCCGGCCGCTGCCCATGTCGAGCAGATGGAAGCGCAGCGCCCGCGATGGCTGCGCGAAATCCGTGACGCCCACAACGTCGCCAAAACGGACCAGTGGCCCATATTGATCGAGCGCAGCGCGGGCCTGACTGAATAATGCAGCATTGCCATCGGCAGCCAGCGCCGGACGGGAAAACGCAACTGCCGCACCAAAGCTGAGGCCCGATAACAGAAATGATCTACGATTGACCGCCATGATCCTTCTTGCCCTCCAGTGTTACGCTATTACAGCAAACAAGGCTCTAGCTCAAACTGGAAATGGTAGGCCCGCTTCGCAAGGGGAGACGCCAGACGCCAATGTCGGCAGATACTCATAATTGCTTATGGATGCAGGGGTCGATACCGTCCGGCTTTACGCCGCATTTGGCAAGGGGCCGTAAGTAATTTCCGACCCTGCCTCAGCAAGTGGCAGCGGCTATAATTGGACTTGTTAGCCGATTTTCTTCGAAATTTCGGTTCATTCACCGCAATTAACAGGCCCTGACCCTAAGTCGCTTGGAAAACAACAGCGCATGGCCGATCCAACACCCATGGAAGTGAGATCATGAAAGCACTCGTCTATGAAGGCCCACTGCAAAAGTCGCTCCAGCAGCGTTCCAAGCCAGTGATCGATGCTGCTACGGACGCTATCGTGCGCGTAACGAAGACGACGATATGCGGTACGGACCTTCACATCCTCAAAGGCGATGTTCCGACCTGTCAGCCCGGTCGCATATTGGGGCATGAGGGTGTTGGCGTGATAGAGTCGGTCGGGGCCGGCGTCTCGGCTTTCAAGGCTGGGGATCATGTCTTGATCTCCTGCATTACCTCATGCGGGAAATGCGATTATTGTCGCCGACAGATGTACTCGCACTGCGTCAACGGCGGCTGGATCCTGGGCAACAGCATCGATGGCACTCAGGCTGAATATGTCCGCATTCCCTATGCAGACACCAGCCTTTACCCGATCCCGAAAGGTGCCGACGAAGAGGCGCTTGTCATGCTGAGCGATATCCTGCCGACCGGTTTCGAGTGTGGCGTGCTCAACGGCAAGGTGCAGCCCGGCGCCAGCGTGGCGATCGTCGGTTCCGGGCCGATCGGGCTTGCCGCGCTGTTGACCGCACAATTCTATTCTCCCGCGCAGATCATCATGATCGATCTCGACGACAACCGGCTCTCGGTTGCCAGGCGATTTGGTGCGACGGAGACGATCAACAGCAGCGATGGCAAGGCGCGCGAGGCGTTAATGGCCATGACCGGCAATCGTGGTGTCGATACCGCGATCGAGGCCGTCGGCATTCCCGCCACCTTCGAGCTTTGCGCGCAGATCGTGGCGCC
>JAENVZ010000245.1 GCA_016650315.1 Alphaproteobacteria bacterium
GATGATCGATCCGCCGGCGATCATCCAGCCGCGCGTGCGGCGGAAGCAATATTCGACCAGCGATTCCTTGGAATAGCCCATGCCGCCCATGATCTGGATCGATTCATTCGCTGCGTTGAAACCGGCCTGATTGCAATAGGCCTTGGCGATCGCTGTTTCCGACGCCGAAGGCAGCCCGCTATCGGCGTTAACCGAAGCGCGATAGAGCAGCAGGCGTGCGGCATCGAGTTGCATGCGCATGTCCGCAAACTTCCATTGCAGTCCCTGAAATTCACAGAGCGGCCGTCCGAACTGCTTGCGATCGATGGCATAATCTCGGGCGATACGAAACGCATATTCGCCAAGTGCCAAAGCACGCGATGTGTTGCCAAGCCGCTCGACATTGAACGCTGCGATCTGCTTCTTGAAACCGCCAGGGCCGAGGAGGACATTCTCCTTTGGGATGTAGACATTGTCGAAGAAGAAGGTCGTCCATTCTTCGCCCGACATGAATTCGGAGCCCTTGCCGAACCGCAGGCCTTCGGCATTGCGTTCGACCAGAACCGATCCGATCCCGTCCAGACCGGGACCAAAGCGGCAGTAGACCAGGAACAGATGCGCGTGCATGCCGTGCGTGGTAAAGATTTTCGCACCATTGATGCGAAAGCCATCACCGTCTGGGGTGGCCGACGTGGTCAATTCCGTCGCGGCCGACCCTGCACCCGGCTCCGTCATACAGACGGACATGATCGTATCACCACTCAGGATGCCGCTCAAATAACGCTCCAACTGGTCGTCGGTTGCGAATTCGGCAAGCACACGCACCGCGCCAAAATTGCCAGCCTGGATCACATCCGCCGAACGGGGGCACGCAAGGGCGATCTGTTCAATGGCGAGTACGGCATCAAACAGACTGCCGCCCTGCCCGCCCTTGGCTTCGGGAATGGTGATCCCCAACAGGCCCTGCTGCGCCAGCTTATGCGCCGCGTCATAAGGATAGTCGTGTGAATGGGCGCGCTCAACGGCGCCAGGCTTAAGTTCGCGTTCAGCGAAGTTTCGGACGGAGTCCTGAAACATCTGCTGTTCGCTGCTGAGATTGAAATCCATTCTATTTCCTTTCGCAAGGCGCCGCCCGCTTTAAGCGCGACCGATGCCGTCATTTTCCTTTGAATTTGGCGGGGCGCTTTTCGAAAAAAGCAGAGATACCCTCTTGCTTGTCCTCAGTGCCGTAGATGGTGGTAACCAGAAACGTCTCGAACTCGAGACTGGATGCCAGGTCGAGGTCCATACCGCGATAAACGGCCCGCTTCGACAGGGCGAGGCTAAGCGGCGCCCGCGTCGCATATAGCGCAGCAAGCTTCTTCGCCTCGGCAACGGCGCCGCCATCTTCGACCCGTCGATTGATCAAACCGATACGCTGGGCATGCTCCGCATTGATCGGTTCCGCCGCAAACAATATCTCCAGCGCATGTGCGCGGCCAACAATCCGCGGCAGGCGTTGCGTACCGCCAGCGCCCGCAACCGTGCCGATCCGCGCACTGGTGATGCAATAGGTGGATGACCTGCCGCCGATACGCAGATCGCAAGCGAGGGCAAGTTCAAAGCCCGCCGTATAGCAATAGCCTTCGATCGCCGCGATCACCGGCTTGGGCGAATGTTCGAGAGCTTCACAGAAACGATGCCATTTCCCGAAAAAGGTCATGCCATCTTCGGCCGTCTTGACCTTGATCGCTTCGTTCAGGTCCGCGCCCGCAGCAAAGCCCTTATCGCCCCCTGTCAGGATCACGGCGCTGACCGTTGCATCCTTCTCGGCAACGGCCAGGGCGGACATCACTTCATCGACCAGCTGAAGACTGAGCGCATTGCGCTGTTTGGGGCGATCGAACTGGATGACCAGCGCTGGCCCGTCCTGCTCAACCTTAATCGTTTCATAGGTCATGGCTGTTCGCCTTCCGTTTCGAATATGTGCAGAAACGCCAGCAATGCGCTGTTGAATTCAGCAGCGCGCTCATACTGGATCCAGTGACCGCCGCCTTCGATGAGGGTGGCACCCGTATCGGGCTTGACCGCCTGCACCCTGTCGACGCGGGAAACAACGGAAGGCGTCGCCATCCGGTCGCCCAAGCCCCAGATCAAGTGGATCGGGCAGTCTATCGAGGTCAGATCGGCTTCGATGCGGTCCTGCCAGCTGATGCGCCGCGATGGGAAACGTGCCCGCCGGACATTTGCGATCTGCAAGTCTATCGTCGCATCGTCCGCCGTTTGAATATCGGCGAACATGATCTGGCCAAGATTATGCAGCGCATTGGAGCGTTCATCGACCTCTACACCCGCACGTTCACGCATCGGCTTGACCGTGACATCGCGCGGAGCAGGTTTGCCGAAGCTGCCCGGCGCTACCAGACAAAGCGCCTTGAGCCGGTCGCCAAGCAGCGGCGCAACAGCAGCCGCGACGCTGCCGCCAAAGGAGAAACCGACCAGCAGAACAGGGCCATCGCAGCATGTCAGGATTGCTTGGGCAACCCATTGGAAATAATCCTCGTCCGACCAACCCACAGGAAAATCGGGCGAATCCCCGCATCCCGGAAGATCGAATGCATGAACTTTAAAACGGTCAGCCAAGGCCGGGATAGTGCGGATCCAATGGGTCCAGGA
>JAENVZ010000246.1 GCA_016650315.1 Alphaproteobacteria bacterium
ACCGGGAGCCAGGTAGCGCGTCGCCACCGCCGATCGCGAGCGATCGCCCGGCCGACCGGTTCTACGATCCGGCAGCGATGGCCGAGGCTCAGGCGACGCTGCTGGGTGAGCACGGCGGCATGACTTTTCACAAAGTGCTGTTCAACCTTGCCGAATATCAGGCTCGCAATGGCCGCGATGGGTATCGCTGGGATGCCAGCGCTTGGTTCGGCGGCGACATCAACCGGCTCGCGGTCAAATCGGAGGGCGAAGGCAGCTTTGGCGACCCGATCGACCATGGTGAAGTTCAGGCGCTCTGGTCGCACGCGGTCGATCCCTACTGGAACCTTCAGGGCGGCATCCGACAGGATTTTGGCAAGGGACCGGACCGGACCTATGCCGCACTGGGGATCGAGGGGCTTGCCCCCTACTGGTTCGATCTGGGTGCCTCAGCCTTTGTCTCGACCAAGGGGGACGTGCTTGCCCGCGTCGAAGGCGATATCGACCAGCAGATTACCCAGAAACTGATCCTGCAACCACGGTTGGAAGCCAATTTCGCGGCGCAAGACATTCCCGAAAATGCGATTGGCTCAGGCTTGTCCAACCTCGAACTCGGGCTGCGGCTGCGGTATGAGGTCGCCAAGGAATTCGCGCCCTATGTTGGCGTGTCCTGGGATCGCAAATTTGGTGACACCGCACGCTATGCCCGCGCAGCAGGTGAGAACACGTCCTCGACGAGCTTCGTTGCCGGCATCCGTTTCTGGTTCTGAGCGCGCATCATTCGGGAACGGCGATTATTTTGATCAGATTGCGAGGGGGCATTGCGGCGCGTGCGTATGGCCCTGCAAGACCGCTGTTCAGGAGAAGCATCATGAAGATTTTGGCACTTGCTGCGACCGTCGCTTTTACCATGACGGGAACAAGCGTCCTGGCCCAGACTCAGGCCGCAACCGGCGCCGAACACGATCATACACATGGCGCGGCCACCGCGCCTGCGGCCACACCTCCCGCTCCGCCCCCTGCAACTCCAGTCTCGCCCGCACCTCCGGCAGGGCAGGGGATGGAAGGCATGCCCGGAATGGGCGGTATGAAGGGGATGGAGGGCAAGCCAAGTATGGGCGGAATGTCGGGCATGGGCGATATGCAGCACATGCCGATGATGCAGCCAACCGCAGCAAACCCGTATCCGTCGGCTGAAATGCAAATGCATATGGCGATGATGCATGCGACCGGTGCCGATGCGAACGAGACCTATGTGCGCAAGATGATCGAGCATCATCGCGGCGCGATTGCAATGTCGCGTCTTGTCCTCGCCAGCGGCAAGGACGCCCGCGTCCTGCGACTGGCGAATCAGGATATCGCGGCACAGACGCGGGACATTGTCGGCCTTCAAGTCTGGCTGAGCCAGCACGGCAAGGCCGCACAGTAACGGCGCCAGCGGGAGGAACCACACAATGAGAAAATCCCTACGCCTCGCGGTCGTACTTGCCGCTGCGGTTCCATCCCTTGCGCTCGCAGCTACAACCGGGGTCGTTCACCGCGATCCCGGTTGCGGTTGCTGCGAGAAATGGGTTGCGCTCGTGCGGCAACAATTTGGCCGGAATATCCAGATGATCGACGATGCCAGGCACTCTGCTTACCAGGCACGTCTTGGGGTGCCTGCGCGCCTGGCGTCCTGCCATACCGCCGTGATCGATGGGCTCGTCTTCGAAGGACATGTGCCCATTGCCGATATGCAGCGTTTGCTGCGCGAGCACCCCCGCGGAGTAACTGGACTTGCAGTTGCCGGGATGCCGATGGGCTCACCCGGCATGGAGATGCCGGGAATGCGCGGGCAGCCCTATGATGTGATTGCCTTTGGCCCAGCCGGTACGCGGGTTTACGCGCATCATGGCTCCTGATCCCAACGAAGCGGTTGGGACCCGGCGGGCCATGCTTACCCGGCTTATCCTCCGCCTGCTGGGATTATATCAACTGGCCCTGGGTGGGTGGTTCATGGTGCTGCGACCACCCCTGTTACCCGAGGACTTGCGTTATGTAGGACAGGCGTCTTCGGGTCTTCGGACCTGGCTTGATCTCGTGTTCAATGTCATGGGCGGCCAGATGGCGGCCCTCGGCTGCGCTCTGATCATCGTCAGTCTTAGCAACTTGAACGGGCTGACGCGTGCGCAGCGCGCCCTCTTGCTTACTTGCGGTGCTGCGTCTGCCGTGCTGATGGCCTATACCAACTTCGTCCTTGGCTCGGACTTCCGATGGGCTCTGCTTATTCCAGTCGTGCTATGGATCGTCTTTGGCGCAATTGTCCTTTCAGACCGCAGAGTGCCGCCGCCGTCGGATGTCGATCTCAATTAATGATCCCGCGGTGCCAAGAAACTGTCGCCGAACCGAACCGAGTTTTGGCCTGCATTTCGCGCGCAAAGGCAGATGTGTGGATCTGAAATGACCGATAACAAGCCGCCTTTCGTCATTTCGCCCGACGAACATTTCTCGCACCAGCTCACAGCAGGGCGGATGTGCATAGCTACGCCTCCGCATCAGCGGTGCGCATCCAGGCGACCCTTCCAAAGCCACGATAACTTATTGGCCTGATCACCAGTTCATTATCGCAATAGCGGGCGGGCGGAGCGCTACAGCCACCCGGCGATTGCATTTGAAACATCGTCGGCAGCCAGCTTTGTCGCTTTGTCGATATGGATGTAGCGCTGGGTAACGCCACGAGACGCATGCCCGAGCAGGGCGCAGATGGTGAGCTCCGAGAAGCCAAGCTCGCCTGCGATACTTGCGAATGTGTGACGCAAGGCGTGCGGAGTGATGCCCTCGATTCCGGCGGCCACGCAGATGCGCTGCAAGACACGTGGCACTCCAACAAAATGTCCGTCGCCGAAATCGCCTGGGAACACATAGCTGCAACCGTCACGCAGGGGCTGAGATTGAATGAGCGAAAGGGCTGTCTCTCCGAGGGCCCGAACCTGAGGCCCTGTTTTCGTGTTTGGGAAGCGAACGCAGCCCCCGTTTTCATCAATCCAGCTTCGCTCGAGGCCAAGCGCTTCCATCCGCCGAAATCCTGACAGCAGCATCAATTTGATCGCCGCGACCGCAACAGGGCTTTCACTTTCGTGCTCGCGGAGCGCTGTCCCCAAGCGCCAGAGTTCGTCGATTGAGAGCCTTCGTTCACGTTTCACATCGACTGAGATCTTGCGGATGCCGCGCGCCGGGTTTGTCTCGATGATGTTCCATCGGGCCGCTTGCTCGAAGATTGTGTGAAGCATGCCAATTGTCCGTCCGGCCACGCCGGCACCGCCGCTCGTCACGCCGCCTCGCCCCTTGCGATCCCTGGCAGTCTTCCCTGCTTTTATGTCGGCCTGAAACCGCTCAAGATCCGCAATACTGAGTCCGCGTACCGATCTGTTGGCCAACAATGGTTTGACGTGCTGATCGATCCGGCTGCGATCGAGAGCCAGCGTGGAAGGCGCAACCGGTTTGCGCTTGCGCCCAAGGAGCCGACCAGCTTCCGCTTCCTTCAGATACCAATCGCATACCTCCCGAACCGTCGCCGAGGTGCGCATATTCTGGCGATCGCTCAGCGGGTCATCGCCCTTGCGCACAAGGTAGAGCTTCTCGCGAGCAAGGTCTCTTGCCTGCTCAGGGGTAAGCACGCTGATTGAACCAAGGACCATGCGGCGTGAACGGCCCTCGCCGTTCCGGTACTGGACAATGTAGGAGCCCGATCCCGACGGCAACATCCTCACACCAAAGCCGCGCAGCTCGCTGTCCCAAGTGAAGGTCTGCCGGTCGACGTTGCTGCTTACAGCCTCAACAATCCGCTTGGTGATTTTTGGCATGGCCCGCCTCCTGCTTACACAGCCATCATAGCAGTTGTGTAAGCAGGATGGAAGCGCGCGGGAGAAAGCTGTAGCGTTGCCTAGAGTAGAATATCGTAGAACAACTCAATAATAATAAGGCACTTATGTACGGATTTCGTAGCCTAGCGAATCACCGGATGCCCTGCACACCCTATTGCCAAGGTTGGGGTCGAGGGTTCGAATCCCTTCGCCCGCTCCAGTTTCTTTCTAAAATATAATGAGATAATCACCCTTTTGGGGGAGCACCATGAAAGCTCGCTTTCTGTGTCGTCACCATGTCGCCACCGAGATGGTGACACGAGGTTTCCGAAGTTGGCGCACAATGGCTAACT
>JAENVZ010000247.1 GCA_016650315.1 Alphaproteobacteria bacterium
CATCAACAACGCCTTCGCCATCGAGGACATGGACCTGGAGGACTATCACTGATGGCTATCAAGCTTCATTCCAGCTTTGCGGTGCATCCCGGCGAATGGCTCCGCAGCGAGACCGTCGAGCCGCATGGGCTGAGCGTGACGGTCACGGCGCAGAAGCTGCACGTGACCCGGCAGGCGATGAGCAATCTACTCAATGGTAGCGCTGGGCTATCGGCCGACATGGCAATCCGCTTTGAAAAGGCGTTCGGCGTGCGCGCCGACACGATGCTGCGGATGCAGGCCGCCTATGATCTGGCGCAGGCGCGGGCGCATGAGAAGGACATCAAGGTTGAACGGGTGGCGGCGTAGATATGGAAAAGCGAACAGAGGCGATAGACAAGGGTACAGCTCTATATAGCGATCTTCTCAGATTAATTGATGGTTTGGAAATACGGGCTGATTTGCGTTCTCGGTTATCGGGTGGCTGTTATACGGCGGCTCTGGACATACACGCTGGGATTATCTTGCTTTGTAGCAAAGAAGTCTACGTTGCGGCCTTTGCGTTGCTACGGCCATTGTGGGAAGCATATATTCGCGGCACTTGGCTCTTGAATTGTGCCGATGATAATTGGGTTCAGCGCTTTTTTGATGGTGATGACCCGCCTCAAATAGGCCAAATGATAACCGTTATTGAGAAGCTTCCTGAGTTTGACGCTAAAGTGCTCTCAAACGCGCATAACTCTGATTGGAGTCATCTAAATGGCTTGACACACATCGGGGCACCACTGGTGATACGCTGCAATTCGGCTGAGCATCTTGAGAATAATTTCGATGCTAACGAAATTGTGAAGGCAGTTCATCATGCAGGTTCCATTGCCATATTGGCCGCATTGGGAATAGCTAAGTTAGGCAATGATGGTGGTCTGCAGCAACGTCTCTTAGCCACCGCTAAGAAGTTCAATGGAGAATAAATCCCAAAAAATAGCTCCTGATTGATACCTACGGAAATTCCGTACCAGCCCCCCCTCAATAAGGCGGCCGATCCAACCCCATCGGGCTCTTCGTGAAAATTTCGCAGCCGGTTTCCGTAATCCCGATGCTGTGCTCAAACTGCGCCGACAGGCTGCGGTCGCGGGTTACGGCTGTCCAGCCGTCTTCCATCATCTTGACGCCTGATTTGCCGATGTTGATCATCGGTTCGATGGTGAAGAACATGCCGGGTTTGAGTTCGGGACCAGCGCCGGGACGGCCGACGTGGACGACTTCGGGCGTGTCGTGAAAGACACGGCCAAGGCCATGGCCGCAAAAGTCGCGGACGACGCCGTAGCGGTGCTTTTCGGCAAATGTCTGAATCGCGTGGCCGATGTCGCCCATGGTGTTGCCCGGTTTCGCCTGTTCGATGCCCAGCATCATGCATTCATAGGTGACATCGACCAGGCGGCGGGCCTTGACCGGTGCATCGCCGACGATGAACATGCGGCTGGTGTCGCCGTGCCAGCCATCAATGATGACGGTGACGTCGATATTGGCGATGTCACCGTCCTTGAGCGGTTTGGGTCCGGGTATGCCGTGACAGATGACATTGTTGATCGAGATGCAACTGCTATGCGTATAGCCGCGATAGCCCAAGGTTGCCGGCACGCCGCCGCCGCGCAGCATATGGTCGCGGACGATGTCGTCCAGTTCCTGCGTCGTCACGCCGGGCACGACATGGGGGACGAGGGCGTCAAGGGTTTCCGCGGCGAGGCGCCCTGCCTTGCGCATCCCATCAAAACCCTGGGCGTCGTGGAGTTTGATCGCGCCGGAGCGTGCGGCGGGGCTGTCTTGCGTGGCGGTGATATATTCGGTCATGGGCATAGTATAAGAAGAGTTGAACGATTTTGCGAGAGGGCACTTTGCCTTCCTGTCATGGCGCGCTAGAGCAAGCCGCGCGATATGTGAATCACCCGGCTTGCTCTAAGTTTTGTTGTCGCATCGCTTTTGCGGAAAACCGGTTCCCACTTTTCCGCGCGATGCTCTAAGGGTTCATGTCATGACCGAGAACCGCATCTGGACCGCTGCCCTGGTCGTCATCGGGGATGAAATCCTGTCTGGCCGGACGCAGGACCGGAATGTCGCGCAAATCGCGCTTTGGCTGAATGTGCAGGGCATCCGTCTGAAAGAGGTCAGGATCGTCGCCGACGACATGGACGCAATTGTCGAGGCGGTAAATATCCTGCGCGAGCGCAATGACTATCTGTTCACTACGGGCGGTATCGGGCCGACCCATGACGACATCACCGTTGATGCGATTGCGGCGGCGCTGGGCGTGGGCGTGGTGGTCCATCCCAAGGCGCGGACGGCGCTGGAGGGCTATTATGCGGAACGTGGCGGGTTGAACGACCAGCGGTTGCGCATGGCGCGGGTGCCCGAGGGGGCGGACCTGATCGAAAATCGTATGTCGGGTGCGCCGGGGATCAGGGTCGGCAATGTCTTCATCATGGCGGGCGTACCGAATATCACGGCCCTGATGCTCGATGCATTGAGCGGGACGCTGGAGGGGGGCAGGCCGCTGCTGTCCGAAACCGTTGGCTGCTGGGTTCCCGAAAGTGAGGTCGCTGTCCTTCTGGGCGATACCGAAAAGGCGCATGAGGGATGCCAGATCGGTAGCTATCCCTTTTTCCGCGATGGCCGGGTTGGGGCTAATTTCGTTGTGCGCGCAACCGAGCCTGCGATGCTGCACACCTGTATCGACGATCTTGTTGCCCGGTTGAAGGCGACCGGGCGGGATGTGGTCATGGGTGAGATTTAGAGCAAGCTGCGTTAAATCTGACGCATTTCGCTTGCTCTAGAGTTTGATGATTTTAGGTTAACCCGCTTGTCCCGAGCGAAGTCGAGGGATGCTGGCTTGGCGCTAACGTGTCTCGACTTCAGCCAAAGGCTGAAGTTTATC
>JAENVZ010000248.1 GCA_016650315.1 Alphaproteobacteria bacterium
GATGGAGCCGGGCGATCTCGTCGTGCTCATCGGCAAAACAAAATCAGCCGTGTGTGTGGTGAAAGGCGACTATGACTACGGTGACAGCCGCCTGTATGGCCTGCCTTTCCCCCCGGCGCAGCGTTCGACAAACTGTACGATATCGCCCCGGCGAGCGCGATAGAGGCCGCGCGCAACAATGCGCAGGCGATTGCCATTACGTTGCGTGAGGTAGGAATCAATGTCGATGCGCTGCCCCTGCTCGACGTGCGGCAACCGGGTGCCAACGATATTATCGGCGATCGCGCGCTGGGTGGCGAACCTCTGCGCGTTGCGGCGCTGGGGCGGGCCATCCTTGATGGGCTGCGGCGCGGCGGGGTGAACGGCATCGTCAAGCATATGCCCGGACATGGCCGGGCCATGGTCGATAGCCATCTGGATTTGCCGGTGGTGGATGCTGATGATGCGGCTTTGGAAATTGACATATCACCATTCCGCGCGCTCAATGACGCCCCTGTGGGGATGACGGCGCACATCGTCTATACCGCCTGGGACAAGGAACGGCCTTGCAGCCTGTCGCCCGTCATTATCGAAAACATCATTCGCCGCCGTATCGGTTTTGACGGTCTGCTGATGTCGGACGATCTGGATATGAAGGCGTTGAAGGGTGACATTCCCGCGCTGGCAGCCGGGGTCGTGGCGGCCGGGTGCGATCTGGCGCTTAATTGCTGGGGCCGGATGGATGAGATGCAGGGTATCGCCAATACGCTCGACGACATTCGCCCGGAATCACGCGCGCGCCTTGATCGGGCGATGGCCGCCATCGACGGACCGCCAGAAGATAGGCCGTTTGCGGAACTTGTCGCCAAACGCGACGCGTTGTTGGCGCTCGCATGAATGACGTGGCGGCCGACTGGGCGGATGTGGTTGACCGCCCCGCCATGATGCCGGGATCACCGGATGTTTTGACGGTTGACGTTGACGGCTGGGAAGGGCCGCTGGACCTGTTGCTGGCGCTGGCCCGGACGCAAAAGGTGGATTTGCGCGAACTATCCATATTGGCGCTGGTCGAGCAATATCTGGCGTTTATCGAGGGCGCGCGCGAACTGAAGCTGGAGCTGGCCGCCGACTATCTGGTGATGGCGGCCTGGCTTGCTTACCTCAAATCCGGGCTGTTGCTGCCAAGGGATGCCGAAGTCGATCCATCGCCTGAAGAATTGGCGCTGCGCCTGCAATTGCGGCTGCAACGGCTGAACGCGATGCGGGAAGCCGGCGCTCGATTACTGGCCCGCGACCGGATTGGCCGGGACGTGTTCGTTCGTCCATCACCCGAAGGGCTGCGCACGGTTCGCAAGACGGCCTGGGATGCTTCGATTTTCGACCTGCTGTCCGCTTATGGCCAGATCCGTGCGCGGACCCAGCCCGCGATGCATATCGTTGCGCGCCGTGCGGTGATGACGCTGGAGGAAGCGATTGAGCGGGTTGGACGGCTGATCGGCACGCGCATAGATTGGGCGCAACTGGAAAGCTTCCTTCCCGACGGAGCCACGCCCGCATTGCGTAAATCGGCGCTGGCGAGCAGCTTTGTCGCGGCGCTGGAACTGGCGCGGCAGGGGCGGGTGGATATCATGCAGGAGGGTATTTTCGAACCGTTATTCCTGCGCTCTGTGCGGATTGAGGCGGCAGCGTCATGACCCCGCCCGACGATTTTGCGCGGGCGATCGAAGCGGCCCTGTTCGCATCCGACAAGCCGCTGACCGTCGCGGAGATTCGACACTATGCCGGAAATCAGGGAGATGTTGCGGAAACGCTGGCCCGGTTGGCCGACGATTATACGGGACGCGGCATCCACCTTGTCGAGCGGGGCGGGCGCTGGCATTTTCAGACCGCGCCTGACCTTGCCCATATCTTGCGCCGGGAAAAGGAAGAGCCGCGCAAGCTTTCCCGCGCAGGTATGGAAACTTTGGCGATCATCGCCTATCATGAACCGGTCAGCCGCGCCGAAATTGAGGCGATACGCGGTGTGCAGGTCGCCAAGGGTACGCTCGATGTGTTGATGGAGGCAGGCTGGGTCCGGCCTGCCGGGCGACGCGAAGTGCCGGGGCGACCATTGCTGTTTGCAACCACGAGCGAATTTCTGTCCCATTTCGGCCTTGGCAGCCGACGCGACCTGCCGGGCATTGATGACCTGCGGGCGGCAGGTCTGCTCGACCCGGTCGATCTCGCACTTGAGGGGATGTCTGGGCAATCGGCACTGGAAAGTGACGATGAAGACGCCTAAATAGATTGGGTATACAAGGAGAATTGAAATGGGTGGCTTTAGCATCTGGCATTGGCTGATTGTTGGCATTGTGGTGATGCTGCTGTTTGGCAAAGGCCGGTTTTCCGACATGATGGGCGATGTAGCCAAGGGTTTGAAAAGCTTCAAGAAGGGGCTGGTCGACGATGAGGAAAGCCCCTCTGTAAAGCCCGCGAGCCGCATTGAATCCCAAAGCACCCCGGAAAAAACGGCGCAATCGGTTACTGAAGAGCACAAGCAGGGCTGATTGGCTTTACGCCGCCACATTTTCGGATAATAGCGCTAGGTCCTGACCCTGAATGTTCGATATTGGTTCAACTGAGCTTTTGCTCATTGCGGTCGTGGCCATCATTGTCATCGGCCCGAAGGATTTGCCGCGCGCGCTTTATAAGGTTGGGCAGATCATGGGTAAGGCGCGGGGTATGGCGCGTCATTTCCGCACCGGCATCGATACGATGATCCGGGAAGCGGAACTGGAAGATATGGAAAAGAAATGGGCCGCCGAAAATGAACGGATCATGCAGCAATGGCCCACCGACGAAGGCGCAACGGAGCCTTCCGGGGCCTTGGTCGAGCCTTTAGCCGATAAAGGCGTGCCCTCTTCTGCCGAGGATGATGTTTCTGAGCAATCCGTCCCAGAAGCCAAGGACGGTTCGGCGGTATGAACGATCTTGATGACAGCCGGGCACCGTTGCTCGACCATTTGATCGAATTGCGCACGCGCCTGCTTTGGTGCGTGGGCGCTCTGCTCATCTCCTTTGCGGTATGTTTCTATTTTGCCGGTGCGATATTCGGTTTCCTCGTTCACCCCCTCACGGAAGCTTTTGGCGAGGGCAAGGGGCGGCTGGTCTTCACAAAGCTTTACGAAGCCTTTTTTGTTGACGTGAAGGTGGCGATGTTCGCGGCGTTTTTCCTGTCGTTCCCGATCATCGCCAATCAGCTTTGGGCCTTTGTGGCACCTGGGCTTTATGCGAAAGAAAAAAGAGCGTTCCTGCCCTTTCTTGTTGCAACGCCTGTGCTGTTCGTCATGGGCGCGGCACTGGCCTATTATGTCGTTATGCCAACGGCCTTTCATTTTTTCCTGAGTTTTGAAGGTACGACCGGCGGACTTGCTATAGAGGCGCTGCCCAGCGCGGACAATTATCTGTCGCTGGTGATGCAGTTCATTCTTGCCTTCGGCATCAGTTTTTTGATGCCGGTATTGTTGATGTTGCTCAATCGTGCGGGGATTGTGAGCCGGCAACAGCTTGTCGGTGTGCGCCGTTACATGATCGTCCTTGCATTCATCGCGGCGGCCGTACTGACCCCGCCCGATGTGGTGTCGCAGCTCATGTTGGCGGTGCCGCTGATCCTGCTGTATGAAATTACGCTTGTCGCAATCTGGTTCACCGATCGCAGGGCACGAAAGGCGCAGGACAAGGATACAGCGGCGGCTAGCTAGCCTCATCAATCCGCAAATGCCGCAGCATCGGATCATGGTCGAGATTGCCCGCAGCCTTGATCATTTTTCGCAGTTCGTCGCGCTTTTCATGGATGGATGCGATCACTGGCCCCATGGCGACGCCCAGATCCACCAGTGCCGCTTCGGACAATTGCAGCGAACTTTCCAGCGTTTCAGGCACCGCGTCGGTGGCGCCAGCTTTGTATAGTTCAGCGGCATGTTCCGTGTCACGGGCACGCGCGACGATGGTGAGGTCAGGCACCCATCCGCGCACCCGTTTGACAAGGCGCACCGACAGGACCGGATCGTCCATCGTCAGGATCAGCGCCTTTGCGTGGCCGAGCCGCAGCTTGTCCAGCAATTCAGGCCGCGAAGCATCGCCGAATATGATCGGGTAACCATCCCGTCGTGATTCGGCGACGACATCGACATCGGATTCGACGGCAATAAAGGGCTGATTATGGACTTTCAGCATATCGGCGACCATGCGTCCGACCCGACCAAAGCCGATGATGATGGCGACGGGTGCTCCGTCGCCTTCTGCAACGATGGCAGGTTCGTCACCCAAGTCGATGCGCCGCGCAATATCATGCCCCACCCGTGCAAGGAGCGGGGTGATAGTGAGGCCTATGGCCGTCACGATCTGCCAGAATGCGGCGGTTGACGGCAGGATCAACTGAGCGGCCGTCGCCGCCGACAATACGATCAAGGTAGTTTCCGAAGGGGATGCCATCAGCACCCCTGCCTCCAGAGCGGTGCCGCGCCGCGCGCCGATGATCCGCAACAAGACGGTAGTGACAATCGCCTTTATCAGGACGACGGCGACGACGGCGACGATCAGGCTGACCCAATTGGCGATAATGATTCTGATATCCAGGCTCATGCCTACGGTGATCAAGAATATGCCAAGCGCCAGCCCTTTGAAGGGGGCGGTGATGATTTCCACTTCGCCGCGATATTCTGTTTCCGCAATTAGCAATCCGGCAAGTAGCGCGCCAACAATGGGCGACAGGCCTGCAATTGTGGTGGCCAGACTTGCGGCAATGACGACAAGCAGGCTGGCGGCGAGGAAGATTTCCGGGCTTTTGGTGCGGGCAGCCTGCGAAAAGACGCGGGGCAGGAAGAAGCGTCCGGCGATGAACATCACGATAATGGTCAGACCGCCTTTTAACACAGTGTTGCCAAAGCCACCCCATCCCATGTCCTGCGCATTAGGGGCCATGGCGCCCAGTGCGAAGATGATGGGAACAATGGCGAGATCTTCGAACAGCAGCATGGCAAAGGCGGATCGGCCCACTGCCGATTGCGTGCCGACCATGGGCAGCACCAGCGCCGTCGATGACAGCGCAAGGGCGAGACCCAGGCCGATGGCCCCGGTCATGCTCTGTCCCATCTGATGCAGAACCAGGCCGACTATGACGCCCGATATGAGCAATTCCGCGGCGCCGACGCCGAAAACCAATGTCCGCATGGACCACAGGCGCTTGAAACTGAGTTCCAGCCCAATGGAGAAAAGCAACAATATGATACCGAATTCGGCATAAGGCTCGATCGCGTGCGCATCGGTAATCGTGATGTAATAGAGCCAGGGAAATTGTCCGGTCAGGGAACCCAGACCAGCGGGACCAACGAGCAGTCCGACCAGAATGAAGCCGATGACCGGGCTGATGCGGAAACGGGCAAAGGCCGGGATGACAAGGCCCGCCGCGCCCAGGATCACCAGGGCGTCGCTAAATCCGTGATTGCTGACTTCAAGGGCCATGTTTTCCCTTAAAGCGGGTTTTGCAGCGTTTGTCAGCGCCCGATGCTATGCAGATGGCGATTAACCGCCGCCTGGGCTGTTGTGTGCACCTGTGGGGGCAGGACCGCTGGTCGGATGGTCATGGCCCGATGGTTTGCTGTCCCAGTCGATATGATAGAGGTCGAACCGGCGGTCGCGCAGGTTGCGCACCGTTCCCTCGGCCCGCGCCCAGCTAAGGTCGGCAAGGTTGACATCCGACATGGTCAGCGTTTCGACATTCTCGCTCGCTTCCGCCGCAATGCCGTCGCGTGCGAAGGGCAGGTCGCATGGTGTCAGGATGCAGCTTTGGGCATATTGGATGTCCATATTATCGACATTGGGCAGATTGCCGACATTGCCCGACATGACGACATAGCACTGGTTTTCGATAGCGCGCGCCTGACTGCAATAGCGCACGCGCATATAGCCGGAACGGCTGTCGGTGCAGAAGGGCACGAAGATGATGCGGGCACCCTGATCCACCAGTCGCCGGGCCAATTCCGGGAATTCGCTGTCATAGCAGATGAGGACGCCGATCGGCCCGCAATCGGTCTGGATCGCGTCCAGAGAATCGCCGCCCTTTATGTTCCACCAGAAGGATTCGTTTGGGGTTGGGTGGATTTTTTCCTGCGAATGAATCGACCCGTCGCGCAACGCCACATAGGCTACATTTTGAATGTCGCCATCATCCGCCCGCGTGGGATGCGATCCGCCGATGATGTTGATATTATATTCCAGTGCCATGCGGCTGAGTTCTTTGGTCAGCCGGGGCGTATAGCTTGTCAGCTTGTCGATGGCCTCAATGGGGTTGAGCTTTTTCTTCTCATAGGACAGCAGCGGCAGGGTCAGAAGTTCGGGGAAAACAATGAAGTCGGATCGGTAATCTGCCGCCACATCGACAAAATATTCGACGTTGCGGATAAATTCATCGAAATTTTCGACCGCCCGTGCCTGTAACTGGCAGGTGGCGAGGCGAACGCTTTCCACACCACGCGGGACGCGAAATTCAGGCGGTTCGTCAGGATTGATATAGGGATTGCGCCACACCAGATGGGCGGCGTGGCCGTTCGACGCCGTGTCCTCGGGCAGATAGTTCTTTAGAACGCCAAGGGCTTCAAAACCATTCTTAAGCTGAAAGCTGATAACAGGATCGCGCAGCTTTCCATGCACGACCTTATCCAGATAGTCTTCGGGACCTTCCACCTTGCGCTTGCTGCGCTGAAATCCCGGCATGCGCCCGCCGATGACGATGCCATGCAGGTCGAGTTCTTCGGCCAGTGCCTTGCGAACGTCATAGAGTCGCTGACCAATGCGTGCGCCCCTTTGCTGGGGATCAACGCACATTTCATAGCCATAGAGCCATTCGCCCGCCGGGGTATGGCGCGTGCCAAAGCCGTTGGCGGTAATTTCTTCCCAATCATGCGGACCAAAGGCCATGACCTTGCTGACGCGCATGGCAGCGCAATAGCCCACGACCTTGTTGTCGTAGAGCGCGATAAACGTGCCTTGCGGGTAATTGTTGATCTGGCCGCGCACAGTGGCGGCGGAATAATTGGGCAGGTTTGGGTAAGCGCGCTGGATCAGCCGTAAGATGGCCCGCACGTCGGACGGAATCGCATTGCGTACTTCAAGGCGTTTCCGTCCGGTCGTGGTCATCCAGAATCAATCCATTCCGTTGTTCAGGCCCAGCTTGCCATTTCAGTTTCCAGGTTGACGCGGATCTGTTCAAAGAACTGTTCGGTCGTCATCCAGGGCTGTTCGGGGCCGATCAGGATGGCAAGATCCTTGGTCATGTGGCCGTCTTCAACGGTCTTGACGCAGACGCGTTCAAGCGTTTCGGCAAATTTCGTCACCAACGGCGTTTCATCGAACTTGCCGCGATATTTCAGGCCACCAGTCCAGGCGAAAATCGACGCAATCGGGTTGGTCGATGTCGGCTTGCCTTGCTGATGCATACGATAGTGGCGGGTGACGGTGCCGTGCGCGGCTTCGGCTTCCACGGTTTTACCGTCCGGTGTCATCAGCACCGAGGTCATGAGGCCCAGCGAACCAAAACCCTGCGCTACCGTGTCGGATTGCACGTCGCCGTCGTAATTTTTGCAAGCCCAAACGAATTTGCCGCTCCATTTGAGGGCGGAAGCGACCATGTCGTCGATCAGGCGGTGTTCGTAAACGATACCGGCGGCGTCGAATTTTGCTTTGAATTCGGCCTGAAAGACTTCTTCGAACAGATCCTTGAAGCGGCCGTCATAGGCTTTCAAGATCGTGTTCTTGGTCGAAAGGTACAGCGGCCATTGGCGTTCGAGCGCATAGTTCATCGAAGCGCGGCCGAAGTCGCGGATGGATTCATCCAGATTATACATCGCCATGGCGACGCCCGAGGATGGGAACTGGAATACTTCCTCGTCTATGGTCTTGCCGTCGTCGCCTTCAAAGACGAGACGCAGCTTGCCCGAACCCGGAACCAGGAAATCGGTCGCGCGATATTGATCGCCAAAGGCATGGCGACCGATCACGATGGGGTCGGTCCAGCCCGGAACCAACCGAGGTACGTTCTTGATGACAATGGGTTCGCGGAAGACGACGCCGCCCAGAATGTTGCGGATCGTGCCGTTAGGCGATTTCCACATCTTCTTGAGCTTGAATTCCTCAACGCGGGCTTCGTCGGGCGTGATCGTGGCGCATTTGACGCCGACGCCATATTTCCTGATCGCATTGGAGGCATCGACAGTGATCTTGTCATCGGTGCGGTCGCGCTCTTCAACGGCCAGATCATAATAATGCAGGTCGATGTCCAGATAAGGCTGGATCAGCCGCTCACGGATCCACTGCCAGATGATCCGCGTCATTTCGTCGCCGTCGATTTCGACAACCGGATTTTTTACCTTGATCTTCGCCATTCGCCTTCTTCGCTTTCTACTGGGGACTGGAGTTTGCAAAGGCGTCTAGGCAAAGCCTGCGCAATGATCAACACCAAGACCCAAACTTCCCCAAAACTTCCTCAAAACTTCCAAAGATTCCTGCTGACGTCCGTTCTCTGGGCCGTTGTATCTGCGCAGATGAGGCTCTAAAGAACGCCCATGACATCAAAAAATACTTATGTAGCACCGGCAGGCAGCGTCAAATGGCGATTTCCGGCCGTCCATCCCGAGGGCCGCAAATTCGCTGCGATCGCAGCGGCTATTACGGTGTTGGCCTGGCTTTTTGCGCCGTTGCTGACATGGCCCCTGATTATCGTAACAATTTGGGTTCTTGCCTTTTTTCGTGATCCTGTACGGTCAACACCGCTGGATGACAGCCTGATCATTGCGCCTGCGGACGGCCTGATCACCCTGATCCAGAATGTGCCGCCACCGCGCGAGTTGTTGGGTCCTGATGGATTGGGCGATGCGGAAATGACCCGCATTTCGATTTTCATGAGCGTGTTCGACGTGCATATCAATCGCACGCCCATCGGCGGGACGATCAAGGCGGTCATCTATATTGCGGGCAAATTTCTCAACGCCGACCTCGACAAGGCGAGTGAGGATAATGAGCGTCAGCATATATTGGTTGAACGCAGCGATGGCGTGCGAATCGGCTTTACCCAGATCGCGGGCCTGGTGGCGCGGCGAATCGTGCCGTTTGTGAAACCGGGCGATATTGTCGCGGGCGGGCAGCGGATCGGTCTTATCCGCTTTGGCAGCCGGGTTGATGTCTACCTGCCCCATGGTACCGCGCCGCGCGTGACATTGGGTCAGCGGTCGGTGGCCGGGGAAACGGTGCTGGCGAAACTTAATGATGGAACATCGGTAACGGGCGTATCGCAATGACGGAGCCAGAGCGCCGTTTCATGCGGGGACCCCGGCGCGGCATCAGCCTGCGGCAAGTGGCGCCCAATGCAGTGACGGCCATGGCGTTGTGCTTTGGCCTGACCGGTGTCAGGTTTGCGGTTGCAGGGGAGTGGGAAAAAGCATTGGCCGTCATCGTCTTTGCCGGTGTGCTGGACGGTCTGGACGGACGCATCGCGCGGTTGCTTAAAGGGGAAAGCCGGTTCGGGGCTGAACTTGATTCCTTGTCCGATGTCATCGCCTTTGGCGTATCGCCAGCGATCGTCATTTACCTTTGGTCGCTGCAATATCTGCCGAAATTCGGCTGGATCATTGCATTGGCCCATGCCGTATGTTGTGCGCTGCGGCTGGCGCGGTTCAACGCCAATATCGACGCGGACGATCAGCCGCATAAATCAGCGGGCTTCATGACCGGCGTTCCAGCGCCTGTAGGGGCAGGTCTTGCCTTCGTGCCGGTCTATCTGTGGCTCACTACAGGCATGGATATTTTCAGGGCTTCTTATGTGGTGGGGCCTTGGGTGGCGCTGATCGCTTTCCTGATGATCTCCAATGTTGCGACCTATAGCTGGGGTTCGCTGCGCCTGCGCAAGAATATACGGTTGGAGGCGATTGCGCTGGTCGGTCTGTTGAGTGCATCGCTGATTACCGCGCCCTGGTTGACGCTGCTGGCGATCAGCATTCTGTATCTGGGGTTGATACCCTTTGGCGTCGTCAGCTATGCCAAGGTCAGGCGGCTGCGGGGTTGAACGCGTCCGCGCTGGGGCGGCTGAAGCGCGTCCGCGTCAGAGACACCGACCGGACAGTGCGGGCAGAGCGGCGTACCGGAACCTGCCAGGGCGCTATGCAGCGGGATGAGGCCTGAAAGGTCAGCGCTGCAATCATCTTGTCCCGATAAGCGAAAAACATGACGGTGATGACCGTCATGGCCGCCACGAATGCGCCTGCGAAAATGCATGAAGCCACAATATGAAACATATGCGTTCCTTTCATCAATCATTCTGCTGCTCCCCGGATTTTCGCACCTGGAAAGGCGAATATTCTCGATTCAGAAGCAATGTTCATGATTTGTTCTAGTTTATCGCATCTGTCAAGTCTTGCCTTTGTTGATGCGTGGAGGTATGGCCCGCCTCCTATTCCACATGGGAATCGCACATACCGGTGCCGGGCGTAAGCGCGGTCACTGATTCCCAGAGGCTTAACCGGAAGGAGAAAGATTATGGCGGCACCTGTCGTCACGATGCAGCAATTGATTGAGGCCGGAGCGCATTTCGGCCACCAGACCCACCGCTGGAACCCGCGCATGAAGCCGTATATTTTCGGCGAGCGGAACGGCATTCACATTCTCGACCTGTCGCAGTCCGTGCCGCTGTTTGCGCGCGCGCTCGATTTCGTGTCGCAGAGCGTGGCCCGTGGCGGCAAGGTTCTGTTCGTCGGCACCAAGCGCCAGGCGCAGGACCCGATTGCCGAGGCAGCCCGTCGTTCGGGCCAGCATTTCGTCAACCACCGCTGGCTGGGCGGCATGCTCACCAACTGGAAGACGATTTCGCAGTCGATCAAGCGTTTCAAGACGCTTGAGGAGCAGCTTTCGGGCGACACCGCCGGCCTGACCAAGAAGGAAGTGCTCCAGCAGACCCGCGAGCGCGACAAGCTCGAGAAGAGCCTTGGCGGGATCCGCGACATGGGCGGGCTTCCCGACGTCATGTTCGTGATCGATTCGAACAAGGAAGAGCTGGCGATCAAGGAAGCCAA
>JAENVZ010000249.1 GCA_016650315.1 Alphaproteobacteria bacterium
CTGGATACGCTGGCCAGCAAGGGCGTTATCGCGCTTGATAGCGGGTCAGCCTCAAAGACCACCGACATGGCACTGGCCATGGCGAACAAAGGATAGAAAATGGGACGTGAACTAAAGGGGCCAACGGGCCTGTTTTTTGAAGATTTGGAAGTTGGCGATACGGCTAAGACGATGTCGCGGACGATTACCGAGGCTGACATCGTCAATTTCATGGGCATTTCCGGCGTGTTTGAGGAACTGCACATGAGCGTGGAATATATCAAGGAACATAGCATGTTCGGGCAGCGGGTATCGCCTGGGCCGCTGACTTTCATCATCGCTGAAGGTTTGGCGATCCAGCTTGGGCTGATCCACCACACCGGCATGGCGCTGCTGGGCATCGATAATATGCGTTGGCCCGCGCCGACATTCTGCAACGACACGATCCATGTGACGCTGGAAGTGCTTTCCAAACGGGAGTCCGCTTCGAAATCGGACCGCGGGATCGTCAATTTTCGACATACGGTGCGCAAGCAGACCGGTGAAGTAGTCCTGGTGATGGACAAGGTTCGCCTGATGCGTCGCCGCCCCGCGTAACACTGGTTTAGCTAATTTGGCTCTGGCCGGAACATTAAGGGAATGAAGAAATGACTGGAGAGACACGGACATTGTCGGCATGGGCCGCAGGTTTGACCCTGGATCAGGTGCCCGACGAGATGCGCGGTATTGCGATTGACCTGTTGGTCGATCAAATCGGCATCCAGATCGGCTGCGCGCATCTGCCATGGGCGCAGGCAGTGCGCGACACCTATCGGGCGGCCGGGGGTGCTGGCGAAGCGACGACTGTGTGCTATGGTGACAAGTTGCCAGTAGTGAACGCGACCTTCATCAACTCGGTGTTCGGCCATTCGTTCGAATATGACGATGCGAACCCGCTAATCCACGGCCATATCGGTGGCGAGCTTGTCCCGCCGCTGCTCGCGCTCAGCGAACGGGATCACCTGTCCGGTGACAAGTTCCTGATGGCGCTGATCGCAGGCTATGAAGTGCGCGGACGCATCGGTTGGGCCGTGTCGCCCACGATGCTGGAACGCGGCGGCCCGCAATATTCAACCACCTGCGGCCCATTCGGTACGGCTGCTGCTGTTGGCAAGCTGTTGGACTATGGCGCGGATGGTATCCACAACGCGTTGGCGATTGCCGGCACTTTCTCCGGCGGGCTGATGCAATATGATCAGGGCGGCGGATCGGTGAAGCGCATGTTCACTGCGGTCGCGGCGATCGGCGGCCTTCAGGCGGCAATGCTCGCCAAGGCAGGCATTACAGGCCCGGAGGAAATACTTGAAGGCGCACGGGGTCTGTTGAAGATCTATCCAGATGAATATACGCCCGAACCGCTAACAAGTGACCTTGGCAAGTTTTGGACGCTGCAGCATGTTCTGTTCAAGCCTTATTGCTGCTGCGCGATCGTCCATCCGGCAATCGACGCCATCAGGAACGTCATGGAAGCGCATGCGATCACGGCGGACGATATCGAGGCGATCGAGGTCGGCTATCCCAAGGGATCGCATCACCATGCCGGGATCACCGATCCCAAGGACATCCTGGGCATGCAGTTCAGCACGGCCTTCTCGCTTGCTTCGACGGTGCTGACGGGCAAGAACACGCCGAGCGCTTATACAATGGAGGCGATCGCCGATCCCAAGATGCGGGAAATGGCGGCACGTGTGACGCTGACCAACGAAAAGGAACTGGACGCTCTGTTTGTCGGCCATATGCCGGCGCGCGTCACCGTGACTACCAAGAGCGGTGCAAAGCATGACGACCTGGTCATCGATGCCAAGGGATCGCCCGCCAAGCGGCTGACCTCCGACGAAATTGATGAAAAATTCCGTTCGATGGTGGTTGATGTCCTTGGGCGCGAGCGTGCCGACGAGATCATCCACACGCTGCGTAATGTCGTAAATGTGAAGGACATGGCGGACGTCGCAAAGCTGCTCGTGAAATGACAATGACGTCGACACAGGTTGCCCGACAGGGCGAGCGGGTATTCCC
>JAENVZ010000250.1 GCA_016650315.1 Alphaproteobacteria bacterium
CCGGCAATCAGCCGGATGATCCGTTCGCTCGAGCAAGAGATGGGGGCCGAACTGCTGGTCAGATCCGGGCCCCGGATATCCGGCATGACTGCGCAGGGCTCCGAAATCTTATCCCGCGCGCGCCAGATCCTGAATGACGTGACCAACCTGAAACTGCTTGCCAAGGATCAGAGCAACTCCGAAGTCGGGGTGATGAAAATCGGCACCACGCATACGCAAGCCTGTTACGGCCTCGTCGACGTCGTCAAGAAATTCAACGCGCAATACCCGAAAGTCGATCTGCACATCCACCAGGCCTCGCCGAAAGAAATCATCCACGCCCTTGCGAAAGGCGAATTGGACATCGGCGTCAACGCGGCGCCTCCCAAGATTCCCGCCAACATCATCCTGCTGGATGCCTACCTCGTCGAGCGCTGCATCATCGCGCCCCTGGGCCACCCTATTCTGAAAATTCGCAGGCCGACGCTCGAAGATCTCGCCAAGTATCCGTTCGTCACCTACGATGAGCACTCGCAGACCGGGGTCATGCTGCACACGCTTTTCGAGACAGGACACGTCCAGCCCCGGGTGGCCGTCCGGGCGACCAACTCCACCGTCGTGCTCGCGTACGTTGCGGCGGGCATCGGCATCGCCGTGCTGCAAAAAAAGATCTACGAGCAGGAAAGCCATCGCCCGATTCGGGCCATAGACGCCAATCACTTGTTTCCGCCGGCCATGACAAAAATCAGCCTGCGCAGGGATGCTTATCTGCGGGGATTCATGTACGAATTCATAGCCATGGTCTCGCCTCGGTGGACCAAAGCCGAAATTAACAAGATGAAGGGCTGAAAGCCCGCATTGGAAATACACACGGTGGCGCGTTGTCCCTACCAGTTGTTTCTGCCGTAATTGCCCCATGTTCAACCAACACGTGCGAAGTTCATCCCCTCCACGCGTGCTTGCCCGGATTCCATAACACGCATCCAGGCCACGCGAAATCGCCGGCCAAGCTCGACTATAATGGCAGCATTCGTTATTTCCTGACTGGAGCCTGACCATGCGTACTCGCGCTGCCCTTCTGCTTTCCGGACTTGCCCTGGCCATCCCCGCCCACGCCCAGAAACAGGTGGTGCGCCCGCCGATCGCCGTCTACTGGATGAGCGTGGACACCATGAACGGCATAGGTGCCGGCATGGGCGGCGGCATGAATGTCTCCAGCATGATGGGCGCGATGATGGGCGGCGGCGGCGACAGCGCGACGCGCACCATGCATCTGGAACTGGGCTCCTCGCAATCCGCTTCCGGCGAACCGCGCGCCGAACACGACATCCCTGCGGGCCTCAACATGGGCCCATCCCTGCCGCTCAACACGCCAAAGCGTGCCGCGCCTAGCCGCGATGAGGATATGCCTCCCGGCATGGAAAAACCCAAGGGTCGCATGAAGATTTACTGGGGTTGCGGCGACAAGGTGGGACCGGGCCAGCCGGTGGTCATCGACTTTGCCAAAGTCGCCGCGGGGCAGCGTCCTCCCAATATGGTGTCGCGCCGCGTCGCCGGCGCATCGGGTCCTTCAACTGGCAGAAACCGCACTTACGGCGACTGGCCTAACTCCGAGGATGCGAAAGCCGTCCCGGCCGGCGCCTCGCTGCGCGGCGATCATCTCGTCAAAGGCAACTACTCGCCCGAAATCAAGTTCGCCATCGGGGAACGCCACGACTTCATGGCGCCGGTTTCGTTCTCTCCGCTCACCAAGACGTCAACTGGCGGCATGCAGGTGCAATGGAAAGTGGTGCCCTCGGCCACAGGCTACTTCGCCACTGCAATGGGCGCTGTCGAAGGCACCGAAGACATTGTGATGTGGTCATCGAGCGAAGTGCAGGAAATGGGCGGCGCGTTGATGGGCTTCGTGCCGCCCGCGGAGGTCGCGCGGCTGATACGCGAAAAAGTGGTAATGCCGCCGCAGACGACCGAATGCACGGTGCCCGGCCAGGTGGTGAAGGAAATGGGTAACGGCTTCCTGCGCTTTGTCGCCTATGGCGATGAACTCAATCTGGTGCATCCGCCGCGCCCGCAGGATCCCAAGCAACCGTGGGAGCAGGTGTGGGCGGTCAAGGTGCGCGTGAAATCGAGCAGCGGGACGTTGCTGGCCGAAGGCATGGGCGGCTCGGGCGGCGATGCCGGGGAACGTGCAGAAAGCAGACCGACCCAGGCGCCGTCCGATTCCGCTACACAAACTCAGCCAGCGGGAACACCGGTCGAACAAGGCGTGCAGGAAGGGCTGAAAGCTCTCAAAGGCCTGTTTGGCAGGTAACGCGCCGGCGCGGGACATGTGGCTCGAACAGAACTTTTCTGCTTCGGGCGTGATTACCCAGGCGCGTAAACGCGCAGGCGACGGCGACATTGCGTTGCGGCATGGCCGCGAACCACCGCTGGGAAATTCCTGCGGAAAACGGCCGTTTGCCTTGATTGCATCCCACCACAGGATACGGTAAAGGCCGCAAAGCGTAGGAACGCCCTCTCGCCCGCGCGATCGGCCCGTCCTCTGCCGCTAAACCTGCGGGGCAGCTCACACGCCGACTCGATCCATTTTAGGCAAGTTGGCTCGGGCGCCCGCGACGACCCCTTACGGTAACCGCGGATTCCTCCGCTCCCAGCCGTGCTGTTGAATGTGCGCTGACGCACAGAACATCCCCCGGCGGAGGCATCTAATATCACGGGTAAGAGCGACTCTGCTGTTGTTGCTCTAATACAGGCGTTCGTTCTCAACCACTTGAGGAAGTCACAAAATGAAGGCTGCGGGAATATTAGCGGCATTTGCCGCGCTGATGCTGTCGATCGGGAACGTCATGGCGGTGCCGTCAGGCAAGACAGTGGAGTTTGCCAGTTCCATGGGAAAAGTGACCTTTGACGGCAAGGTGCATGCGGACAAGGGCCTGAATTGCGCCGCTTGCCACACCAAGCCCAAGCTGTTCGAAATGAAAAAAGGCGGCGACAAGATCACCATGGCCGCGATGAACGAAGGCAAGTTCTGCGGCGCCTGCCATGACGGCAAGAAGGCGTTCAGCGTCAAGGCGCCGGCCGATTGCATGAAATGCCATAAGCAGACTGCGGGCGAAACCAAGCCCGCCAAAGAGAAATCCACCGCATCGACGTCGAAGCAGGAATCGCCCGGCGAATATGTCGACGATACCGTCATCACTGCCAAAGTGAAGGCGGCAGTGCTGGAGGAATCTTCCCTCAAGTCGGCCGAAATCAACGTCGAGACCTACAAGGGCATTGTTCAGTTGAGCGGCTTTGTCAGTTCCCGTGCCGATATCAACAAGGCCGTGAAAGTTGCCAAGGGCGTCAAGGGCGTGAAATCGGTCAAGAATGACATGATCGTCAAAGGCAAGCAGTAGAACTGCCGGTTTCGCATTTAACAGCCAGTGCGTGAATAAAGGAGAAACCGAATGAGTTTGGGAACGATCCTTTTGATCGTGCTGGTTCTGATCCTGTTGGGTGTGATTCCGACCTGGCGCCATAGCAGCAGTTGGGGCTATGGTCCGAGCGGCGGCGTTGGTTTGATACTGGCGATCGTGTTGATTCTATTCTTGCTGGGCAAGATATAACCGTTATTTTCCATCGCACTGAATGTAGTGCTTATAAAAGGGTACACGATCATGAACAAAGACCAGGTGAAGGGCGAGACGAAAGACCTCGTCGGCAAAGTTCAGGAAGAAGCGGGCAAGCTGATTGGCAGCAAGGAACAGCA